>JAFVDH010000046.1 GCA_017478515.1 bacterium | reverse complement strand
TATGTGTTCAAATTTCATAATTATTGCTCCTTTTTATTATTCATCAATAAATTCCCAATGATAGCCGAAAGATGTACCTTTATTCCTACAGGCTCGTTTAATTAAATCCATATTGCAATAACTTATTTCTCTCACAAATTTCAGCCAATGACTTGCTTCTCTTGGTGAATTAAAAATCGTTCCTGTTTCAATGCATTTTACTTTTCTTGCAACAGGCTGCAATGATCTAAACGGTTCTAAATACTTTTTTAAAGTATCAAACAGCTTTCTGTTGACTATGTATGTGCATGAATTGACATTGTTCTCTTTTAGGGTAATAGAAAATTTGTGCGGTTTGTTTAATACAGTCTCCATATATTTCCTCTCTTATTGGTTCGGATAAAATATCCTTTGAAATTAATCCCATTTGTAACCCCATATAAACAGCATCTATTGTGTTGTGAACATCACCAAGATAGCAGTACAAACGCCACTTTTGAAATTGAGTATTTGAAAGAGACAGTCTCATTTTTTTTGCAATTTGTTTATTATTATAACCTTTTGCAATTAAAATAAGAATTTGATGTCTGCGTTCTGTCATAGTTGCTCTGTGTTTATACATTTCCATATCCTT
This sequence comes from bacterium, assembly GCA_017478515.1. Lineage (GTDB taxonomy): Bacteria > Cyanobacteriota > Vampirovibrionia > Gastranaerophilales > Gastranaerophilaceae > UBA791. The sequence continues at coordinate 1,321 of JAFVDH010000046.1, read as the reverse complement.
ATTGCGATTAATTGGATTACTTTATATCCAATTTGTAATGCAATTTCTTTGTGCCGAAATTATAGACATATGGGCGATTGTTTTTAAAAAAATTGTCAGCTACATTAAGTTTTGAAAGTTGAATTCAAAAGTTTTGAGATTCAAGCATAGTAGCAAATTTTAAGATTTTTGAGTTTTAAAATATACATTATGGATATTTTGTAATCCATTTAAAATGTAATGCAATTCCTTTATTAGAGAGCATTTTTAACTATAAAACAAAGTTGTTGTATGAGTAGTCAATTTGCTCCTGTTCTATTCCTATATAACGCAAAGTTATCTGCTGACTTGAATGATTAAAAATCTTTTGCAATAATGCAACATCTTTAAATTGTTGATAATGGTGGTATCCGAATGTTTTTCTCATTGAATGAGTACCGATTTTTTCATCAAGTCCTGCTACTTTACAAGCATCCCTTATCATATAATAGGCTGTGATTCTGTTATATCTTCTACCCCAAAGCGACTTAAATAACGGTTCCTTATCTCTTTTGCCTTTGACATAATCAGCAATTAAGTTTTTTAATTTGTCATTGAGTGGAAATCGTTTTGTTTTGCCTGTTTTCTTTTCAACTATTTGGACATAATTTTTATTTCTTACATCGCCTACATTTAGAGCAACTATATCAGAAATTCTAAGACCGCTATTTGTGCCAAACACAAAAATTAAGTGATCTCTTGCACTTTGTTTTTGAAGATATCTTTCGACTTTTTCGACATCTTTTTTGTTTCTTATTGGTTCAACTGTAGTCATATTTTACTCCTTTCTACCAGACTGCATATATTTAATTGTCTATCCTTCGCTTCCTTTTGTGTCCACTTTTGGGGGTACAGTTCACTTACGCCTTTTCGGGCTTACTCGCTAACGCTCGACGCCGCCCTACACAAAAAACGCCTTCCGACCCGAATTATCAAAATGGGTGTTATTTTTTTAAAAATTATCAATTGTACTGTTACTCTTTTAAAAATGTATGAAAATATGTTAGTAAATTTAAAAATTAATTGCAAATTTTTGATTTGTCCTGTCCCAAAAAAATCATTTGAGGCGTACAACTTCAAAAACGGTCTAAAGTTCCGCCATGTCTTGAAAGTTCGGCGTTAAACGGCGTTCCTTTACGAAAACTCCACGTTTCCGTAAAGTCAGCCTCGTATGATAGAAATGTTGAATTTATTGATAATTTAAAAGAAACTAATGGATAAAGATTGACTTCAGCCTAATTTAAAGAATCTGGCAGAGATAAATTCCCATTAGTTTCAATTAAAATAAATATGTTGATAGATA
>JAFVDH010000045.1 GCA_017478515.1 bacterium | reverse complement strand
TTGCTTAGATCTTTGCCGACATGCACTTCGCTTATATCGACTAAAGAGCTGTCGGGTATATTAAAGAAGTTAGTCAGGCGTACAGATGCGACTCCATTCATATCAAGTCACCCCTTTCTATTTTTTAGTGTGCTTTAATAGCACATATTAGGAAACCAAACTACAAAAATTGATTTCTCAATATCTGATATTAAAACAAAAACATAACGGGCGGCAGCTTGCGAAACTGCTCCATAGGATTTTCACCTTTCCGACTCTATCGGAACCACACTCATTGCCTGTGACGCTTTTAACGCTCGGGCTGTGACTGTGCGGAAGTATCATTGTCCCCATATAAGGTCATTGCCCACAAATAGCATTTGTATTACGGAAGAATATTTATCGCTCGTCCTGTACATTTACAGAGGTCATGGCGTATTCCCCGCGCGGCTCGCTTATATAGGAATGTACCCGTTTTGTTGTTATGCTACATCGCCGTTATCTTGCGTGTTTTCTTTTTCAAGGTTCAAATTTTTTGAAGGGTGGTAGATTTTATTACTTATTTGTTGTTAATAAACACTGTAATAATTAACCCCTTCACTATATAGTAAAAAAAGAGCCTTTTGCGGACTACTTTTTCAAAAATTTTTTTAACTTTTTTTGTGCCGCACTAATACTATTATGTACTGCGTGCCTGTCAACGCCCTCTAATTCTGCTATTTCACGCTCACTCATTTTTTTAAAAGAATGTAATAACAATCTACGCCTTTGAGATGTTGTCAGTTCCTGTTCAATTATTGTTTTTATTTTTAATCGCTTTTCTGTGCTATCAATACTGTTAAAAAACTCATCTTCTATGGATTCCGAAATAAGCCCATCACAATTACCGCCTTGATCTATACTTTCTTTTACATAGTATTCGTGATGCCAATCCGACAAAGCCTCTTCACGGTACATTTCATCCGATATTTCCTTTAATTTTATAAACTCTTCTTCGGTAAAATCGGGATGTGTTTCAACAATTTTTTCATAGGTAAGTTCAAGGGTAGTCCCGTCTGCATATTTGTATATAATACCGTTGCTGTTTTTGTTAAGTAAATAATTTGTTTTTTTGTAAGCCATTTTTATTTTCCTCCGAAATTTGAATTGATTGATTTGTTCCAAGTTCAAATCTCGGAGGGCGGCGCTCTTATTAATTTGTAAAAATGTTTTTTCATTTACTTATTTCCTTTGCAAAAGCCACAAGCAAGGAAGCAAGTAAACGAGGTATTTATATCTTGTTTTACAAGAATAAAAAAAGAGCCGATAGAGAACAAAATAGCGCAGAGAAAACGACCAATGAAAACCTTTCATTGGCTTATTTCGTTCTCTCCGGCTATTTGGTAGCTCGTAATCGGCTCCGCTGCTCGGTAGCAGAATGAGGTTTTTATTTCATTTTAGCATTTCGCACTTGCGGGATCAAATCAATTTCGACCACTTGTTTACAGTGCTGACATTTAATATATATGTGAGCAGAAGTATCTCTTGTTGTATCAAATATTCTTCTTCTGCAACAGGGGCATTTTATCATCACCATTTCAGACATCGCCCCCAGCTTCTGTTATTTTCATAATCGTTGTGTCCTCCGTAAAAATTTTAAAAATATTTATTGATAACGCTTGACAAAACACGAAGTTTGTTATAGAATAATAACACGAAGTTAAATGTCAATAAACACATTATACACATCAAAATACGAATTGTCAATACCCGATTTTCGTTTTTTTGTTGTGAAAATTTAAAAATCACGAACCCAAAAGTGTAAAGGAGTGTTAAAATGGAATTTGGAGAAAAAATAAAAAAATTAAGAAAAGAAAAAAAATTAACACAGGAAGAACTTGCGGCAGCAGTAGGTTTATCTGCGAGGGCCATCCAAAACTATGAACAAAAGAATGTAAGTCCGAGAAAACGTGAGATATACAGAAAACTGGCTGATGCCCTGGGAGTTGAGACATCAGTGCTTCTTACCGATGAAGAAGAATTTGTTGTAGAAGCGCACGAAAAGTACGGCAGCCGCGGCGCAAATGAAGCAGAAGAATTGGTAAGCAGAATATCAGGTCTTTTTGCCGGGGGCGAAGTTCCGGAAGACACAAAAGACGAAGTTATGCAGGCGATACAAAATGCGTATTGGGTTGCTAAAAAAATCAATAAAAAGTATACACCTAAAAAATATAGGAAAGACGAATAAAGACCATTCTTTCGGACATCAAATTTGATATACTTATCTATTATGGGGGAGGTGCATACTTTGACATCAAACTACATCCACGATGCAGTACAAAGCAAAATAAAAAAATATAGGACGAGAGACCCTTTTACTATTGCACAAGAGAGTGGGATAACACTTGTGTATGATTCTAATCTTGATATTATGAAAGGGTTATATACAATTATAAGACGAAACAGATTTATTATTATAAACAGCAACCTGTCGGAATGTATGCAAAAAATCGTATGCGCACATGAACTGGGACATGATGCGCTGCATCAGGATTTTGCAAGAAAAAGAGCGTTGCAGGAGTTTATGCATTACGATATGAAAAGCAAGCCTGAATATGAAGCTAATATGTATGCTGCCGAATTATTATTAGGTGACGATGATATAATGGAACTCGTCAGGGAGGGGCGAGATATGCAGCAGATAGCAGGTTTTTTACAAACAGACATAAATCTTATAGCATTAAAAGTTGAAAATATGAATCACAGGGGTTATGATTTAAGGTTCGGCATAGAACCAAGAGGAAATTTTCTGCGGGCTTAGTGCCGAAATATAGTTAAAGAGAATGCAAAAAACCACTATTACAGTTTTTTTATTTTTGTTCTCTTTTTAGGGGTCTAATTTCTAGTTGTAAACATAGCGAGTGGCTTGCCGTTTGGGTATTTTGATATTGCGAAAATTACAAATTCCCAATACACCCCCATACAGGCAAGCTGATAATGACACCTTATATATATTTTCAGCCGATTTTGCATATAAAATAACCTAATAAAAACCTATGAGATATTTTATACTATAATTATTTTACCTCATAGGTTTTATTAAAATTAGTTTAATGATTAAAAAAGG
>JAFVDH010000002.1 GCA_017478515.1 bacterium | reverse complement strand
CGATGCTGCCATGCCCATAAATATCTCTCCATGCTATGTCATTCTTTACATCGGTTTATTTAATGATTAATTTAGAAAAATCAACATAATATACTCCATTTAATGTAAATAAATTTTAATGCACAACTAAAACCAAATAATAATCAATATCATAAAAGTGTAAAAATTTAATAAAACAAACAAAAATTTACTCCTTTTCCCGTTTTTAAGCCGATTTGATTTTTAATCAAATCGGCTTATTTAACAAAATATTATATATATTCCTATGCAAATACTTTGAACGAATCTTCAACATTTTTCTTACATACGGATTGAACGCTGTCCGTTTCTGTTTGTATTGCGTTATGTTCCGTATCAAGCTGTTTAAGCTTCAATTCAAGCTCTCTGTCCTGAATTTGAATAACGGAGGTTTTGGCATTAATATTTGCCATTGCCTGTTCATATAAATATGATTTATATGTATACTCGTTCATTGCATCATTGTATGCATCTTCATCGGTAATTGTGTTCGTAGTTACGGCAAATGTCGTTGATGTTCCGCCTGTTGGGGTGTATGTAAAGCTTTGTACACGGTTTTGAACATCACGATTGATTGTACACGGTGTATAGCGATCTTGTTTATAAGTTTCAATATCACTTGCCGTATAATATGTTACGACTTCCGTATTACCAACAGTAGTAGGAAAATCCTTACTGTTATAATATTGATATTTTGGCGCAGAATCCGTGCCTACATTCACATAATAAATATCCGTAGCATTTACGGTTGTTCCTGTACTTGTTGTTAATTTTGCTGCTAATGTTTCGCAAGCATCTTTATGAATATCCGCATCACTTGAGCTTGTATTATATTTGGTAAGTGTATAACCTTTACCACTTGAAGTAGTAATATCATATACACCGGAGCTTGTATATCTTAATACAGGTTTTTCGTTATCTGTACAAGGAGCCATACCGAGTTCTACTGTTTTGTATGAAAAAGCAACAGTATATTTACCTGCATTTGAACCTGTCAATGCAACAAATTGTGAAATAGTAGCCTCATCATTACCACCCGGCATCATGAACGTATAAGAAACTTTTGTATAATCCTGCGTGTTCGGTGGAGTCGGTACTTGGAGCGACAACATTTGATTATAAAGAGTAGCCGATTGATTTGACAGTTCAGTCCTTTGTTGGTTAATTTGCTGACCTTGATATTCCAAATTTGTTTTTCTTGCAGTAAGATTTAAAAATCTCGCCTGTGATGCTGCCATGCCCATAATTTATCTCTCCATGCTATGTCATTCTCTACATCGACATGTTTAATGATAAATTTAGAAAAATCAACAAAATCTCATCCAAATAATGTAAAACAAAAATAACCGATTAACTAAATATTAATCGGTTACTTTTGCTAATTATACTTAACTATGCAAATACTTTGAACGAATCTTCAACATTTTTCTTACATACGGATTGAACACTATCTGCCTCGGTTTGTATTGCATTGTGTTCTGTATCAAGCTGTTTAAGCTTCAATTCAAGCTCTCTGTCTTGAATTTGAATAACAGAGGTTTTGGCATTAATATTTGCCATTGCCTGTTCATATAAATATGATTTATATGTGTATTCGTTCATTGCATCGTTATACGCATCTTCATCCGTAATGGTGTTTGTCGTTACCGCAAATGTAGTACCGTTTGAAGTAAAACTTTGTACACGGTTTTGAACATCACGGTTAACAGTACACTTTGTATATGTATCTTCTTTATATGTTTCTATATCATCAGCAGTATAATATGTTACTGCACCGCCAACACCCGCAGAAGTTAAATCTGACTCTTTATAATATTGGTATTTCGGAGAAGAATCAGTACCTACATTTATCCAATATACAGTTCCGCCGCCAAGTGCAGTTACAGCATCTTCATGAATTTTCTTTTCATCCGTATCTGAAGTATTTGCTTGATATTTATATAATGTATAAGACTTACCGCTGTTTGTTGCTATTGTATAAGTATCATAAGTAACACTTGTTGTATATCTGTCATCAGTCCAACCCGTAACTTTTGAAGTTTCCTTAGGTTTTTCTCCATCCGAACATGCAACCATGCCAAGTTCTACTGTTTTATAAGAAAATGCAACAGTATACGTACCGCTTGAATCCTTTACAAATTGTGAAATAGTAGCCTCATCATTGCCGCCCGGCATCATAAACGTATATGAAACCTTTGTATAATCCTGCGTATTCGGAGGGGTCGGTACTTGAAGCGACAACATCTGATTATACAAATTTGCAGAAGCATTAGACAATTCTGTTCTTTGTTGGTTAATCTGTTGACCTTGGTATTCTAAATTTGTTTTTCTTGCGGTAAGATTTAAAAATCTCGCCTGTGATGCTGCCATGCCCATAAGTATCTCTCCATGCTATGTCATTCGTTACGTCGACATGTTTAATGATAGTTTTTAAAAAATCAAAAAAATATACTCCATTTAATGTAAACAAATTTTAACAAACATTTAAAAAGTAATCATATAGCGAACTTTTAAAGTGTATATTTTTAAATAAATATCTTATTTTCGTTTTAAAAAGGTTAAATATTTATCCCCGTATTTTTTTTGTTTGATAAGTTCAAAATCTGAAAAATCAATATTTTCAGTATGTTCAAGAATTGCAACTCCAAAATTTTCCAAAACCGATAATGCCTGCTCATATATTCCTGATTGATATGGAGGGTCTATATATACAACATCAAAATACTGACGCAGCAGTGTTTTGATGCTATCACCTTTAATTAATGTTTGTTTTTCACCTATTTTTTTATAATTATTTTCAAGTATTTTAAAAACTTTCGGATTTTTTTCGATTGCTGTAACATGCCCGAAACCGCGGGATAAAGCTTCAAGTCCCATAATTCCCGAGCCTGCAAACATGTCTAAAAAACTTGCATTTTCAAAGTCTATAATAGATTGAAGTGTATTAAATAAAGCCATTCTGACCTTTGAAAGTGTCGGACGTGTAATATTTTCATCCGGAGCTTCTATTTTCTGCCCTTTATATTTTCCTGCGGTTATATTCATGTTAATTTCCGTTTATTGCAAAATATACGTCCTTTAGACGCTTTTTACTAATGTGTGTATATAATTGAGTTGTTGCAACATCACTATGCCCTAAAAGTTCTTGAACCACACGTAAATCTGCACCGTTTTCAAGAAGATGAGTTGCATAAGAGTGTCTTAATGTATGTGGCGAAATATTTTTATGAACTTTTTTACCCTGTTCATGAATAAAAACATAAATATCCTGACGTGTTAAATTTTTTCCTTTATCCGACAGTAACAAATATCTTGTATCTAAGCGATATTTTTTTATGATAAATTCACGTACAGGCAAATATTCTTTTAGTGCGAAAATAGCCATTTTTCCGAGCGGAACAATACGTTCTTTTGAACCTTTACCAAATGCCGTTAAATATTTTGCACTTAAATCGAAATTACCTATTCTCAGATTAATAAGCTCAGATACACGCAAACCACAACCGTAAAGAAGTTCAACAATAACTTTTTCTGTTTTGGTAAGATTTTCACGTAAAATAGCTTCAATTTCGGAAATAGTCATGACTTTCGGCAATCTTTGCGGAATTTTAGGACGTTCAATAGTAATTGTAGGGTCTATTTTGCACATTTCATTAGCACAAAGCCATTTGAAAAAACCTCTTAGCGAGGCAATTTTACGAATTACGCTTGTAGGAGAATAACCATTTTCGCGCAAATGTCGAATATATGCATTTATGCTCATTCTTGTAATATTATCAAAATCAGGGTGCTGACAATATTCCAAAAACATTAATATATCACTTCTATAAGCTTCGATAGTGTTTTTTGACAAACCTCTTTCAAGTTCAAGATATTCCAAATATTCAGCCAAAATTTGCGTATCCATATACGCATTATAATAAATATTCAAATTTTATTAATGCTTTAAATATATTATTTTTTGCAATTGTTTTAAAAATTCAAAACCACCAATCTTTCAATCAAAAAAAATTTGCAAAAACTTGAAATCTTTTTTTGGGGGAAACAACAACTCTGCCGAGCAAAAGGCTCTCTTGATATTCCCTGATACCCGCTATTTTACAGGGTTATTTTTATATTTTTAAGGGATTCTACGAAATTATTATAACAGCAAATCCTCTAATCGTAAAGTTCTCTACCCAAATTCCCTAAACAACCTAACAGGGAATTATCAGGGAAGTATTACATTTTTTACAATGTATCATTTCCTTTGATTTCGTCATCTGCTTTTATAAAATCAAGAAACTCTATAATTAAAAAAGCTCTGATAACATTATTTATTGAACCATATTCCACTTCTTCACCGTGTAAAATCTTATTCCTACAAAAATCTGATTTTATTGGAAGTTCTGTTTTTGTATGTTGGAATAGGATATCAGCCAAAATTTCTCTTGCCGGATTTACATATTTGTCATTTTTCATGTCATAAACAGTGTTTTTTAATTTGTTTTTATCTTTTACTCCAAGAATATCGACCCAAATACCTTCAATTTGCGCTATTAAAACGGGTAAGATTGTATTTGCGGCAGTTTTTCTGCTATTGTGTTTTAAAACTTTAATGCAATCTTCTAAAATTACTATTCTTTTAGGGTTAATTTTATTATTTTCACGGAGTCTTGCTGTAATGTCCGAGGCCATTTCCCATTTATTATGTGAAAAAAGTTTTAAAAGAAGTTTATCAATTTCTTTTTCTCTGTTGTCATAATTTTTTGTCTTATTTAAAAATTCTAACAAATCCGAATAAATGTTAAAAGTTAATGTTAACGGCAATAAATAGTTGTATTCTGCTAATATTGAGCATATTTCATCCATAGTGTTAAACATTCGGTTAACATTGTCTTGAAAGCCTACAAATGCTTCCGCTAAATGATTTATTCTGGGAATGTATAAGCTTGGGATTTGTGTGATTTTTACAAAATTATCCGTTTTATATATTTGATTCAATGGACCGATTAAATTTTCAACAGAAGAAAGGGCAGCAATGGAATTTGACATGATATCGGAGGCGGTGTTTATCGTTTTTATTGTGTTTGATACTTCTAATGCAGCTTCCATAGGAGAATTTAAATTCTTGCCTATTATATCTAAAGTGCTGTTTTTAATGTGATTTTTCATATATAAAGAATAGCACTAAAATAATTGTTATAATATAATTCTTAGCCATAAAATGAGTATTTTTATGCTAAATAAAGGTATTCGGAGGTATTCATGGCAAATGAAGTTTCTAAAATTTATAGTGATATAGCAGCGTTACTTAATATTGCTCGGGCAAAGGCGTACCATAGTGTTAATTCAATTATGGTTGAAACTTATTGGAAAATCGGACAACGCATAGTGGAAGAAGAATAGGGAGGAAATTCACGTGCTGAATACGGCTCTAAACTTATTGAAAATTTGTCAAAATATTTAACCGACACATTTGGTAAAGGTTTTTCTGAGGCAAATCTAAAAAGCATGAGAAGTTTTTATATAGCTTATCCTGAATTCGACAGACAGTGTCTGACGAATTTATCTTGGTCAAATGTAGCAAGAATTATAAGAATTGATAATCCTGAAGAAAGGAATTATTACCTTAATGAAGCAGCATCGCAAAATTGGTCTTATCGTCAATTAGAACGCAATATCAAAAGCGGATATTATCATAAATATAACGGTAAATGGGGTATTATAGATAAACACGGCCAAAGCATAAAATACAATCTTTCGAATGTAAAAGAATTAAGAATAACTTAAAATAAAAAATAAAATCAAACATGAAATACAAGACAGTTATAAGTTTAATGGTAAAATAAGGGTTGAAATTAAATTTATTTAGTAGTTGATATTTTAATGATGCTCCTGTATTTTGGACATGGTAAATAGTAAGTAGAGAATTTTGGCAAAATTTTTCATTAAAAAACAGAAAATTTTTATAAATTAAATTCTCTGTTTTAAAAATATATTGGCAAAAATCCACATATTATTGGACTTTTTTGTTATAGAGTTTGGTTATATCTCTCTATTTAAGACTAAATAGTGGAAACGGCGGAAGTCGTGTCTTGTTCGCTCGTGTTTAACGACAATTTCGAGTTTTTTACATCACATCGCAAAAGCTCTCCAGCCTCAGCTCGCTCACGCAACCCGCTTTTGTCGGTTCTTATCCTTACCATTTAACCAAAATACAGGACATTATGATATGTCCTGTATTTTGGTGGAAACGGCGGGAGTCGAACCCGCGTCCAAAACGGATAAAAATAAATCTCTACGAGTGTATTCATTATTTTCTCGAATAAATCAGGAAACGACAAACCTTTTAATTTATTCAAAGTCTTTTAAAGTGATACGCACATTGACGGTTATCTTGATACGGCTACCATCATCACCGCACTGCGTCTTGCATGGTGGCTCCCTACTAATCGGCAAGCTGGACTAATAAGAAGGCTGAACTGCGGAACTTAATCTACGCAGCAAGAGCTCTTGCTCTTGAAAAATCAGCTACTACAACATTGTTGTTAGCACTTAATTTATTTGCCCGTTGATAACCGAGAACAGCTCTCGGACTCGCAACCTATTCCCATCAAGCGTCCTGTCAAAATCCGGAACGTCCCCATGAAAATTAGTTATATCCCAATTATAACATCTTTTTTATACTTTTTCAACTGTAACATTTAAAGCAATACCTAAAATCTTTGTAACAAAAAAATAATAATTGTAAAAAATACAGCAAATATTTTTTTTACGTGATTTAATCTATACATATCAGAATAACAGGAAGGAAATTTAAAACATGGATCCAATCAGTATAGTTAATTCAGCAAAAACAATGATGAAAAACATCGCACCTTCATTTAAAGGTAACGAAAACGCGGTAAATAACAAAGGTCTAAAATCCGATAAAGTTGAACTCTCAACAACAAAAAACTCCGAACAAACACCAGAAACAAAAATGACCGCAGCAGTTAATAAAATTTTAGACGAAGATTTAAAATTAAAAGAAGGACAATCCATTGTCGTAAAAGCGGATAAAACACACGTACCATTTTTAAAAATATTTGCGGAAGAAGCCTACAAAAAAGGCGCAAAAGATGTTCATGTAGAAATCGAACAACCAGAAATTGACGCATTGCAAAAACAATATTGCAAAGAACCAGATTTTTCTTATAAACAAAAACGCGCAGAATATTACGAAAAACAAGGCGCAAAAACAATTACTTTCAATGCGGAAAACGACCCCTACAAATTATCAAAACTTACAGCAAAAGAAACCGAAAATGTAAAAAAATCAGTAAAAGTTGAAATTCCGGAACACGTTGAACAAAAACTTTCGGAAGCATTCAATGAAAAAGAAATTTTCCACACATTATTAAATGTTCAAAAAGGTCAACCAATAAGAGTTTCCGCAGAACGAGAACACGAAAAAAATGTTATGAAATTTGTTGAATACGCATACAAAAACGGTTCCGGTCCAATTGATGTGAACTTCACAGAACCCGGCGACCCGATTAATAAAGCAAAATTAAAATATGCAAAAGAAGAATATTTAAAAGATGTTCCTGAATACATCTCGGATATGTGGCACGAAAGAGTTGACAGAAAAACCGCAGCTTTATTCCTTGAAGGCGACGACCCTGAAGGAATGGCAGATGTTGATCCAAAACGACTTGTTATGCAAACAAAAGCCGTAAACGAAGTTGTAAAACCAATCAGAAAATCAGGTCCGGAAAGTCAATGGAACATTATTTACGCACCAACAACAATGTCTGTTAAAAAGACCTACTCCGACATTTCAGACCCTATGAAAGCGTTGGAAAAGGCAGCAGAAGATGCGAAAAGTATTAACCGTGTAGGCGGGCTTAAAGCACATGCAGAAAAATTAATGTCCGTTGCGGATAAAATGAATGATTTTCACTTTAAAGAAATTCACTTCTACAGTGTAGACCCTAAAACCAAACAACCTGACGGCAAAACAGATTTGCACGTAGGAATGCACGATAAATCAAGATTTAGAGCTGCGGCAAAAAATACCGACGACGGTGTTCAATACATGGCAAACACTCCAACAGAAGAAGTTTTCTCATCACCTGATAGAACAAAAACTAACGGTTGGGTATCAACAACATTACCTTTATGCTTAAACGGAAACCTTGTTGAAGGAATAAGAATGCGTTTTGAAGACGGTAAAGCTGTTGAAGTTTACGCAGATAAAAATCAAGAATTATGGCGAGAACATATTAAATCCGCAGAAGGAGGCGATATGTTAGGCGAAGTTGCACTTGTAGCTAATTCACCAATCTTCCATACAGGCAGAGTATTCAATAATACATTGTTAGACGAAAATGCAGCTTGCCACATTGCAATCGGTGCCGGATTTGACGACTGTCTTGACGGTGCAGAAGATATTAAAGATTACAAAGAACGTCAAGAATATATGAAACAAAACAATATTAATGATTCAAATATTCATACGGACTTTATGATTGGCGGTCCAAACGTAATCGTAGAAGGTATTAAAGAAGACGGTTCAAAAGTAACATTGATAAAAGACAATCAATTCCAAATATAAAGATTAATAATAAAACTGGCGGGCATTGTATACAATGCCCGCCAGTTTTATTATGTTTTAAATTTTTACTTGCAACTCGTTTTTGTTTCCCAGTTTAGAGTTGAACATTTCAAATAATCCATATTGTCGTTTCGTATAATCCACGTTGCATAATATGACACATCACTACCCGCATTGCCTGATTTTCCATTGCCGGTACCATCCATGCCGTCAGGAAGT
>JAFVDH010000044.1 GCA_017478515.1 bacterium | reverse complement strand
TCAAAACAAACTGTGCAAACTCGCTATGCTCAAACAAAGCACAGTCAGATGCTCTTTCACATACATTTATTGTTTAATCAATAATGGTTGGTTTAATTTAATTATTAATATTTTTGAGGTCAGAAATGACCTCTTTTTTTTAGCAATGTTTTGGAAAATTCTTAAAAAAACTTACAGTTTGCAACAAAAATGCGTTTTTGTTATGATTTTCTTGAAATAGAGAGGATTTAAATTATGAAAATGTCAAAACTTTTTGTGCAAACTCTTAGAGAATTTCCGTCAGATGCGGAAGTTGTTTCTCATAAAATGCTTGTTAGAGCAGGATATATCAGAAAACTTACCAGCGGTGTTTACGAATATTTACCGCTTATGTGGAGAGTTTTGAAAAAAGTTGAAAATATCATTAGAGAAGAAATGGACAGAGCCGGTGCTCAAGAACTATTACTTCCTTTTGTTCAGCCAAAAGAATTATGGGAAGAATCAGGCAGATGGGAAGTTTACGGCAAAGAACTAATGAGATTGAAAGACAGACACGACAGAGAAATGTGTCTTGGGCCTACCGCAGAAGAAGTTATTACAGCGGTTGCCCGTGACGGATTAAAATCCTACAAACAATTGCCTTGTAATTTGTATCAAATTCAAACCAAATTCAGAGACGAAGTTCGCCCAAGATACGGACTATTAAGAGGCCGTGAATTTATTATGAAAGACGCATACAGCTTTGATATGGATGAAGAAGGTCTTGATAAAGAATACAAAAACATGGCAGATGCTTATACAAGAATTTTCAAAAGATGCGGACTTGAAACAAAAATGGTTCAATCAGATTCAGGTGCAATCGGCGGAAGTGTCAGTCATGAATTTATGGTTATAACCACAACAGATGCAGGCGAAAATGATGTATTCTATTGCGATGATTGTGATTACAGTGCAAATTCAAACCATGCCGTATCTAAATTACCTCAAGCCGATACTGATGGAAGTAAATTTGGCTTTAATGAAGTTAAAATCGTTGATACACCAAATACAAAATCAATAGATGAACTTTGCGAATACCTAAATATTCCGTCAACAATTATTTTGAAATCTCTTGTTTACGTTGTTGATAAAAAGTATGTTCTTGCACTTATAAGAGCAGATAAACAAGTTGAAGAAACAAAATTGATGAATGCCGTAGGCGGTATCGACATAAGAATTGCATCTGAGGCCGAAATCTTAGATATAATGCAAAAACACGGATTTAACGGAAAAGCAGGCTTTGTTGGCCCTAAAGGAATGACAGATTTAACAATCATTGCTGATGAAACAGTTAAAGATTTAAAAAACTTTGTCGTAGGCATTAACGAAACAGATAAACACATGACAGGTGCAAATTTAGACAAAGATATTCCTGCCATAACTCATTATGCAGACATAAGACTTGTAGAAAAAGATGAATTGTGTCCACAATGCGGACAACCGTTAAAAGTAACACGAGGTATCGAAGTAGGTAATATTTTTAAACTTGGTACAAAATATTCTAAACCTATGAATGCGGTATATCTTGACAAAAACGGTAAAACTCAACCATACGTTATGGGCTGCTACGGTATAGGCGTTACAAGAACTGCCGCTGCTGCGGTTGAAAGATATCACGATGATAACGGAATGTTTTTACCTGTTCAAATAGCTCCTTTCCACTGTGTTATCGTTCCTGTTTCTACTAAAGATAAACTTCAAATGTCCACTGCACAAAAAATTTATGACGAATTAACAAATGCAGGCATTGAAGCTGTTCTTGACGACAGAGACGAAAGACCGGGAGTTAAATTTAAAGATGCCGATTTAATAGGTTTCCCTTACAGAATTACTGTAGGTAAAACTATTACAGATGGTAATGTTGAATTTAAAATCAGAGCAACCGGTGAAATTGACAATATAAAACCGGAAAAAGCAGTTGAAAAAGTTATTGAATTAATTAAAGATGCAGGGGTTTTATAATAATTAATATTCACAAAAAAAAGACTTTCGAAATACGAAAGTCTTTTTTGCTAAACTTCAAATTCAGCAAGTTCCTGTTTTACGACATCCGCAGAAACCGTTGTGAGCGTATCTTCATTTTCTAATGCCTGTTCCAACATATACTTGTAATCGCTCATAATGTTATTAAGCTTATAATTTTGGGCCAAAACATAGTATAAGTCCCCATTATCAGGCACTTCTTGAAGAGCACTTTTTAAAAGATTAATAGACTGATTTACATGTCCGATTTTTATAAGAATTTGAGAAAAGATTTTATACGCCTCAACATCCCTAGGATTTAATTCCAAACACTTTTGCAAATTTATCATTGCCTGTTCCATATCACCCTGTTCAAAATAAATCGCTCCCATATTAAAATATGACCAGCTCCAGTTTGAATTTTCTTCCAAAACTATTTTATACTCATTAATTGCCTCCTGAATTTTTCCCTCATTTTTATAAATATATCCAAGGTGAAAATGGGCAAAAATATCATGCGAATTGCAATCCACAGCTTTCAAAAAACATATTTTTGCAATATCAAATTGAGGCGGTTTTTTCTTTATATAGCACAAACCAAGGTTAAAATAGCTGTTTCCGTCATCAGAATCCGTTTCAAGAACTATCTTAAACTGCTCTATCGCCTTATCAAACTCATACATATCAATATAAACAAGTCCTAAATTATAATAAAAATCAGTATCATCAGGAGAAATCTCTATCCCCTTAAGATATGCCTGTTCAGCCATATCAAGTTTACGCATTTTTTCGTAAACAATTCCCATATTATAATAAAGACTCGGGTCGTTCGGAAAAATTGTTATCAAAAATTGAAACTGCTTTAAAGACTCTTCATTAAATCCCTTATCCAGCAATACCATAGCTAAACGTCGTCTTGCTTGAAAATTTGATGAATCTTCTCTTAAAATTTGCTGTAATTCTTCAATTTCTTCGTTTTCATTTTCCATATTTTAATCATAGCATAATTTCAACAATACTAACAAGTATCAAGCTTTGTTAAGGAAATAACGTAACAAATTTGTCTTTTTAAATATAATAAAATAAAATAATATATGTATTTATATAATCAGTAAGGTAGTGAGATAAAATATGAAAGATACTGTTCTTTCACCACATGAAGTCAGAGAAATTCTTAATTCTGATAACAAAGAAATTATCAGACTTTGTAAACTTGCGGCAATCACGCCAAGACAAAACGAAAAAGGTTTTACTTATTTTTCTTACGATGAAGTAAAACGTTTAAAAGAATTAAGGGATAATTACAGACAATCAGTCATAAGCTCAAATCAATTTAGAACACTGGAAATGATTAAAAGTGCATTTTATCAGCTGGAAGACAATATGCCTGAAAGTGCAATGATTGATATTAATAATAAATTTAAAAAATTGGAGCAATTTTTTGAAGAACACGAAAAATGCAAAAGTGAAAATGCATCTTTAAAATTAAAAATGGCCCAAATAAGCAAACAAAATTGCTATCTTAAAGACCAACTAAAAGAGTTTAAACCTATGGGAATGGGAGTATATATAAAACTAAAAAAGAAAGATTATTCAATATAAAAACAAAAGAGGTAAATAAATGGCAGTAAAAGAAAAAGAAGAAACTTCTAACGTAAGTGCAGAAAGAGAAAAAGCCTTAAAGTTAGCTATCGAAAAAATAGAAAAAGATTTTGGAAAAGGTTCAATAATGAAACTCGGCGATAAAACAGCCGTAAACGTAGAAGCAATACCTACAGGAGCATTGGATCTTGATATAGCCTTAGGAATAGGAGGTATTCCAAGAGGAAGAATAATAGAAATCTATGGCCCGGAAAGTTCAGGCAAAACAACACTTGCACAGCACATAGTTGCCGAATGTCAAAAACGAGGCGGAATTGCAGCATTTGTTGACGCAGAACATGCACTTGACCCTGAATATGCAAGAAACTTAGGCGTTCAAGTTGATGAACTGCTTATTTCACAACCTGACACAGGTGAACAAGCCCTTGATATAACAGAAGAACTTGTCCGTTCAGGTGCAGTTGATGTAATAGTTGTCGATTCCGTTGCAGCACTTGTTCCTAAAGCAGAAATAGAGGGCTCTATGGAAGACCAGCAAATGGGTTTGCAAGCCCGCTTGATGAGTAAGGCTTTAAGAAAACTAACAGGTATTATCGGAAAAACAAATACTACAGTTATTTTTATTAACCAATTAAGAAACAAAATCGGCGTTATGTACGGAAACCCTGAAACAACTACAGGCGGTAATGCTTTAAAATATTACGCTTCAGTAAGAATGGAAATAAAACGTACAGAGGGCGTTAAAGGTGATGACGGAGATGTCGGAAATCACGTTAGAGTAAGAGTTTTAAAGAACAAAGTTGCACCGCCTTTCAGAACAGCAGAATTCGATATCATTTTCGGAAAAGGTATTTGCAAAATAGGTAATATCTTAGACGTAGCCGTTAAATTGGATATTGTTAAAAAAGCCGGTGCATGGTTTAGCTTTAACGAAGATAAGCTTGGACAAGGCAGAGAAAAAGCAAAAGAATTCTTATCAGAAAACCCTGATATATTAAATACAGTTGAAACCCTTGTAAGAGAAAAACTTGCAGAAAGCTAAATAAGGATTTTATAAAAAAGAAAGGCGGGGTGATTTAAAAAATCACCCCGCCTTTCTTTTTCTAAATTTAATCATCATACAAAGAAAAATTTTTAGGCAAATTTTTCTCCAATTCTTCTAAAAACTCTGATATTTTTAGATTAAAAGCCCCTGCGAGTTTAAACAATGTAGTCAGCTGAGGGTCTTTAACCTCTCTTTCTATATCACTTATAACAGATGATGGAATATCATATTCCGCACCAAGCATATATTGGCTTTTATTACCTCTTAAATTTTTTACAGTTTTAGAGAGAGCCTTTAAAATAATTTGTCTTTTTTCACTTTGCATATTTATTATTTTGACTTTAATATTAAAACGTTCTATCGTGTTCATGATAGTATATTGGATAATGTTTTTGGACAAATTTAAGTTTTGCAGAAACAAATAACAAACCTGCCACATTAAAAATAAAAACGGGACTTTATTTACCTTTAAGCCCCGTTATAATTTCATAAACCCCTAAATTAGTTAAAATTCAACTATTTATGCTGAGCAGGGTTGTATGTGCTCTTCAAATACAATTCTCTAACTTGCTTATAATCAGCTTCCGCAGGAGCGTCACTCATTAAATCTTTAGCAGCAGAGTTTTTAGGGAATGCGATTACATCACGAATAGAATCAGTTCTTGCAAGCAATGCAATCATTCTATCCAAACCGATAGCCAATCCCGCATGAGGCGGTGTACCGTATTGTAGTGCATTTACCATAAATCCGAATTTTTCTTGAGCCTCTTCTTCTGTTAAACCTAAAGCCTTAAATATTTTCTTTTGAACTTCAGGAGAGTGAATTCTTACAGAGCCTCCGCCCAATTCTGTTCCGTTATAAACGATATCATATGCTACTGATTTAACATTGCCCAAGTCACCGCTGTCTAATTTGTCTAAATCATCTAAACAAGGTGATGTGAATGGGTGGTGCATTGCCATAAAGCGTTGTTCTTCATCGCTCCATTCAAACATAGGGAAATCAACTATCCATAGTAAAGCATGTTTTGACTCATCAATTAAGTTTAATGATTTACCAAAGTGAAGTCTTAATCTACCCATAATATCATAAACAGTTTTTGGTCTGTCAGCTACAAAGAAAATTATATCGCCATCTTGAGCTTGAGCTCTGTCTTTAATTTGTTGAGCTTGTTCTTCTGTTACAAACTTCAATACAGGAGACTTAGCAGTACCGTCTTCGTTATAAATAATATTTGCCAAAGCCTTTGCACCAAACGATACAGCCAATTTTGTAATATCATCAATTTCTTTTCTTGAATATTTAGCACCGCCCGGAATTCTTATACCACGAACAATACCGCCATTTTCAAGAGTTTTCTTAACAATATCAAAATTTGATTGCAGAATGATATCCCCGATATCAAACAATTCCAAGCCGAAACGGGTATCCGGTTTATCAGAACCAAATCTGTCCATAGCCTCTTGCCAAGGCATTTGAATGAACGGAGGCTTAACCTCAACTCCAGCAGCTTTAAAGCCCTCTACAATCAAGCCCTCAACAAGTTCTATAATATTTTGTTGTTCAACAAATGACATTTCGATATCAATTTGTGTAAACTCAGGTTGTCTATCCGCACGCAAATCTTCATCACGGAAACATTTTGCGATTTGGTAATATCTTTCAACACCGCCAACCATTAATAATTGTTTGAAAATTTGAGGAGACTGAGGAAGTGCATACCACTTACCAGGTTGAACACGAGACGGAACAAGATAATCTCTTGCACCCTCAGGAGTTGTTTTAATCAAAATAGGTGTTTCAACTTCCAAAAAGTCATTACCGTTCATATAGTTTCTAACAGCCTGAACCACATCATGACGAAGTTTCAATTTGCTGTACATAGCAGGTCTGCGAATGTCCAAATAACGATATTTTAAGCGAACATCTTCTGAAACAGACTCATCATCCAACACAAAAGGAACAGGTTTTGCCTCAGAAAGTATTTCTACAGACTCAGGATAAACTTCAACTTGACCTGTAGGAAGTTTTTCATTGTATGTTTCTTCAGGTCTTCTTGTAACTTTACCCTTAATAGTTATTACATATTCGCTTCTGATTTTTTCAAAAATTTTATGAACTTCAGGATTTTTTTGCGGGTCTGAAACCAGTTGGAAAAACCCTGTTCTGTCTCTTAACTCAATAAAAATCATACCGCCTAAATCACGAACACAATCAACCCAGCCTGAAAGAGTAACTTCTTGGTCAAGGTTTGATAAATTAAGTTCGCCGCAGTTATTTGTTTTCATTCTTAATTGCATATTAATTTTCCTTTTCCACTCTACAAATAAATTCTACCAAAAAAATATTAAAAGTGCGAAGAAATTTTTTTAAGACAATTTTCAATATTCTCGATTAAGAATAAATATTCTGAATTAACTCCATTTTCATACTCATCAAAAGTTATTGCTTTTTTCAAAATAATAACAGCATCATATACATTAAAAGTTTCAATTTTTACTAAGGCTAACTCTTCTTCATTCATAGATATTGTCCTCTGTTTTATTTTAGCAATACAAAATTATAAACACAACCCAATAAAAACAATGTTTTCACATTTTATACCACATTATGCAAGGTTTAATGTATGGCATTTTTGGCTTTATAATTTATAATTAATATTTATGAATAAACAATATGTCAATATTAAGAAAAACTTTGGTAAAAAAATTAAAATAGAAAGAATAAAAAAAGAAATTTCTCAAGAACAACTTGCAGAATTTTCAAATTTACATAAAAATACTATAAGTTCAATAGAAAACGGATGGATTTCGCCAACGCTTGATACGATTTACAGATTAGCAAAAGCACTTGATTTAACATTACCGGAAATCGTCGATTTAAATTTTTAAATAAATTTAGTCAAAAAAAAGAGGCTTTTGTTAAGCCTCATACCTTTGTTTTCCTCGTTTTTTAATTATTTACCTATTTCCCAATCCTTTATCCTATGATAAAAAATCTTTTTTTGTTTCTTTAGTTGATTAAGCTACAACTTTTGAAACGAAATTGCAGATATCTGATAATGTATCTTGTACGAATTCTTTTGCTAATACTGATACAGGTCTGTTTTCGATGTGATCGAAGATGAAATAAATAGGATCTTTAGAATTGTTGAATCTCATTCTTCTGTCTTTTTTTGTAAGATAAACTAAGTTTTCTCTGTTTTGACTGATTAATGTTCCGAATTCTGTTGCCATCTTATTTATCTCTCTTTCGTATCTCTCGTACTTATATAAAGTTAAATTTTCTAAAAAAATTGCTTTTTTTAGTCCATGTTTCTTAATATTTCTTAACATGACAACACCTCACCTCCTTGTAGGAGCTGAGTATGATTGAATTTCCCTGATTTTTAGTTTTAGTTTTGAAGTACCCTTTTCTTTTTTATTTTATATGTCCTGTTTTATTTTTAAATTTTTTTTAAACTTTTTGAGATTTTGAAAGATTTTATTTTGTACGAAAGTTGAAAGATTGAAAGCTTTAGATTGTTTTGAGATGAAATTGAGAGTTGAGAGTTTGAAAGATTTAAGAGATGAGAGAGAGTTAAAAGTTAAATTATTAAGCTACAACTTTTGAAACGAAATTGCAGATATCTGATAATGTATCTTGTACGAATTCTTTTGCTAATACTGATACAGGTCTGTTTTCGATATGATCAAAGATGAAATAAATAGGATCTTTAGAATTGTTGAATCTCATTCTTCTGTCTTTTTTTGTTAAGTAAACTAAGTTTTCTCTGTTTTGACTGATTAATGTTCCGAATTCTGTTGCCATCTTATTTATCTCTCTTAAATCTCTCTTACTCTTATATAAAGTAAATTTCTTTTAAAAAATTGCCTTTTTTATTGCATAAAAATTCACATTTCTTAACAATGTGTTCACAAGAACTATAATGACTTACTTTCAGCCATCAATAAGAAATGCTTTTCCTTTAATATAATTTTCCTTATACTTATTTAAGTATTTTTCTCTAAATAAATTGCCTTTTAATCTATTACTGCGTTTGAGAGTTCTGTTGGGCAAGAATACTCAAGTTACAATTTCAACTTCGTAGACAGATACAACTGCATTATATTTTCTATACAAGTTTAATTTTTTCATTCTAAATTTAAATTAAACAATCCTTAAACACAAAAATCCTCTGTCTTAAAACAGAGGATTTTTAATTGCCATTATATTTGTTTTAGTTGTAAACTATCTAACTGCCTTTGAGACAAAATTTGCAATTTCGTTAAATGTTTCTTTCACAAAATCTTTTGCCAACTCTGTCATCGGACGATTTTCAATGTAATCAAACACAAAAAAGATTGGGTCGCCGCCATTATTAAATCTCATACGAGTATCTTTTTTATTCAGATAATACATATTCTGCTTGTTATATTTTATTAACGTTCCGAATTGTTGCGTCATAAAAAATTACACTCTCTAATCTTATACATGTATATAAAGTATTTTAAAAATGCATGATTTCAGAGATTTTAATATCTGTAACATATTTTTACAAATATAAAAAACAAACATTAAACAACACTTTTAAGCTAAAATTTTTACTTAACCTTTAAAAATAAATTTATTTTCAGTTTCGGCAGAAATTTCTTGTTTATTTTTTAAGTAATCAATAAAAATTTCCTGTTCTGTTGATTCCTCTTCAAAATCCGCCAATTTTTCAGGTAATTTTGTTTGAAGAGTGTACTTATCAACAGCAATTTTTATTTTTCTGTCTGTAGGGTTAAGGGCATCAATTTCAGTATTATCGTCAAGTTTTATATCGTCAACAAAAATTTCTTCTCCGTCAGAATTCAATTTTGCCTGAGTTGAGGCACTGAATGACATGCCTGAAGCTCTGCATATATCAGGAATATTTTTAGGCTGATAATTTTTCCAATTAGCATTCAAAAGTTTTACCAACTCTTTTTCTGTAACATCAATAACGCCCACCTCCGAATCAAAAGGAAGCATAGAGTATTTAACGTCATAAGTTGTAATTTTATTTTCAATACCGCCTCTTAGTGTAGGAGCACCGAATATAGCAACTTTCACACCCCTATCCTGATATTTTTCAAGCATTGCTTTTCCGAAATGTTCATGAACAGGGTTTTGTGCAATTCTTTCCGCAAAAGAACCTTGAGGCTTGTACGAACCTTTTACCCTGGCAAGGGTTTCATTTTTGCCCAAATATTTTTCCATTAAAGTATTTACTGACTTAGTTTCTTCAAAGCCGTCCAGATTTACAAGTTTATTTACAATTTTTTCTTCTTTTAAAACACCTTTATCATCAAATTCAACATTCAAAAATCCTGCATATTTATTCAAACTTCCGGCTTGAGTTATAAATACAGGTTCATTTCTTTTTGATTTAACAAGATTAAGTTTATTTACTCCGCCTTTATCTTCTTTATTAACGCCATCAATAGTTGTATGAGAATGACCGCCGATAATTATATCAATACCCTCTGTTTCTCTTGCAACTTTCAAATCATTATTTTCTCCATAACCTAAATGTGAACAAAGAATAATTTTGTTTACACCTTGTTTTTCAAGCTGTTTTACCTCATCATTTATGGCTTTTATTGTTTTGTCAATATCAAAAACTTTTGTAGGATTTTCATCGGGTTCATTTTTCCCGATGTAAGAATTAATCGGTGCTGCCCCAATTATACCGAATTTATGTCCGCCTTTCATAAATGTAGCGGATTTAACAAGCTTTTTATCGGCAATTCTTTTTGCCAAATCATTTTTAGGGTCAACTTCTATATTTGCACAAACCGACTTAAATTCTGCTTTTTCAAGCTGTTCAGCCAACCCTTTAGATTTTGCGGAAAATTCATGATTACCCAAAGCTGTTGCATCGAGTTTAAATTTATTTAAAAACTCAACTAAAAAACTGTTTCTCTTTTTATCAACACCCAAAAAAGTATCGCCGCCGAATAAGGTCATTGTAGGAACGGCTGCGTTTTGCTTATCGAATGTGTCTTTAGCGGTTTTTAATTTTGAAAGTCGTTTCAAATCCCCATGCATATCATTGTTGTAAAACACGCTTAATGATGCATTTGATGTATTTTTGGGTTTAAAAGCATTATCAACATTAACGTTGTTAAGCATAAAACGACCTTTTTTAAACTACCTACATATATATAAAGTAGTTCAAAGTCATGAAATTGCTTATTTTTAGCATGTTTTAGGCATATTGTTAAACTTATTTAACATTAAAAATCATGGTAATTATATACAAGTTCACACAAATAATAAAAATATCTTATCTTTATGGAACTTCGTAAATTCGTTTATTGAAACAATTACAAGACCTCATTTGTATGAGTGCGTAAGCACGAGTTATGAGGGCTGTAATTGAAATTAACAAATTAGAAGTGAAATATCAAATATGATAAATTATTTTTGAATAGCTAATGCAGCTAATTTATCTTCCATTGGGTATTGGTAACAATATTTATCCAAGTTTTGATAGTTGATTTGAATTCTTTTTTCAGGTTTTTGGTCGAAATCAACATCTTTATTTTCTTCTAAATATTGAGCGAATAAATCTTGTTCTTTACCGATTGTTTTAGCAGATGCTTTGTAAGGAGCAAGGATATCTTTTGTATCTTTGTCTACGAATAAATAATCGTTTAAAGCAATTTTCAATTTATTAGATTTAGACGGATTTTTAACATCAACTGTTTTTACAACGTTGTTGTTTTCATCAACAAATTCTAAAGATTTGATATGACCGTTAATACCGTTATCAGCGTTTTCGTCAACAGTGTATTTCATACCTGAACATCTTAAAAGTTGAGGGTCAAAGTTTTCGAACAATTTACCTGAAGTTGCTTCTAATAATTTTACGAAATCTTCTTCTGTAATTTCAGTAATTACGTGGTCGCTGTTGTAAGGTAACATATCGTATTTGATATCATATTTTGTTATTTGACCTTCAACGCCTTTTTTCAAAATATTTGTTGTGTGAACTGCACCTAAAACATCTTTATCCATTTTTCTTGCTGCTGAAAGGATTGAATCTGATAAAACGTTAGCAACAGGGTTTTCCATATATCTGTCTTGGAATTCGTTGATAGGCATATGAGAATGTTTTGGAGTAGCGATAACTTTATTTTCGCCCAAGATGCTTGTAATCATATCTTGAACACCTTTGTTAGGTTTGAAGTCATCTACGTTTGCTAATTTATTAACGATTGAATCTTCTTTTATAACGCCGTTTTTATCAAATACAACATTTAAGAAACCTGCTTTTGTATTCAATTTGTTAGCTTGAGTGATAACAACAGTTTCGCCTCTTTTTGATTTAACAACGTTTAATTTTTTGTCGCCGCCGTTATCTTTTGTATTAGCACCTTCAATAGTTGTATGAGAGTGACCGCCGATGATGATATCTACGCCTTCAGTTTCTCTTGCGATTTTTAAATCAGCATGTTCGCCGTAGCCTGTGTGAGAACAAAGGATAATTTTATTAATGCCTTGTTTTTCTAATTCTTTTACTTCTGCGTTGATAGCTTTGATAGTTTTATCAACATCCATTTGTTTAATACCTGTACCGTCTTGTTTTTCTTTTGTTGTTATATCAGTATCAAATGGAGATGCACCGATTACTGCAAATTTATGTCCGCCTCTCATAAATGTTGCAGATTTAACTAATTTCTTTTCTGCCATTCTTTCTCTTAATTTGTTTCCCTCAGGAATTTCAATATTTGCACAAACGGCAGTTGTATTTAAACCTTTTAAGTTTTCAGCTAATTTTTCAGAACCAGAGTGGAATTCATGGTTGCCTAATGCAGTTGCGTCAATATGTAATGCGTTTAAAAACTTTGTAATAACATTTAATCTTTTAGGATCTTTACCATAAAATAAGTCCCCTGCTGCAAGAGTTAAATTAGCAGATGCTTTATTTTGTTTTTCAAAACAATCTTTAGCAGTTTTCATTTTAGCTGCACGATTAATATCACCGTGTACGTCATTCATATAAAATACACTTAATTCAGCTTCATTTTTAGCTTTGTTCGCTGTATTTTGCGGTTTAAAAAAACTTCCGATATTACTAACCATATAACCCTACCAAATTAACTACATTTATATAAAGTTGTTCAAAGCCATGAAATTGCCTTATTTTCATGGTTTTGTTAAGTAAATGTAACGTGGATTTTTTTCATGGATATATTTATGGTATAATATTGCTAAATAAACGGAAGGGATACATATATGATTACAATAAACAAAAAGGAAAGAAAATCAATACGTTCAGCATTTGGTAACGCTTTAGCGGAAGTCGGAAGAGAAAATCCTAATGTTGTAGTATTAGATTCTGATTTAGCGGGTTCTACACAAACAAAACTATTTGCAAATGAATTTCCTGACAGATGGTTCGATTGCGGAATAGCAGAGGCAGATATGACAACAACAGCCGTAGGGCTTTCAACTGTCGGAAAAATTCCTTTTATAGCAAGCTTTGCAGTATTTGCAACAGGCAGAAACTATGACCAGGTAAGAAACGGTATATGCTACGCAAACTTTAACGTAAAAGTTGTCGGAACTCACGGCGGAATTACTGTTTGCGAAGATGGTGCAACTCACCAATCATTGGAAGATGTTTCGTTAATGAGAGGCTTGCCTAATATGCAGGTACTTGTTCCGTCTGATTGTGCTGAAATGAATGCTGCTGTTAAATATGCCGCAAAACATGTCGGCCCTGTTTACATAAGAGTTCCAAGAACTAATGTACCTGATGTTTTTGAAGCAGGTCATGAATTTGATTTGACAAAAGCCGCTATCCTAAAAGAGGGTAAAGACGTAACTATCGTAACAAACGGCGAAACAACCGCAGAAGTTATTGAGGCTTCAGAAATATTAAAAGAACAAGGTATTGATGTTGAAATAGTTCACTTACCTATGGTAAAACCTATTGACAGCAAATCAATCATAGACTCGGCTAAGAAAACAAACTACGTAATCACTGTTGAAAACCACTCTGTAATAGGTGGTGTCGGCTCTGCCGTTTGTGAAGTTTTAGCTGAAAATTATCCTGTTAAAGTTCACAGATTAGGTATTCAAGATACATTCGGGCAATCAGGCGATTTTGATAACTTGATGAAATACTACAGATTAAATTCAACAGAACTTGCAGAAGATATTAAGAAATTAATGGAAGAAAAATAATGATACAGTTACGCTCAGTAACAAAAAAATATAAAAATAACAAATATGCTTTAAAAAACGTAAATTTAGATATCCAACCCGGAGAATTCGTATTTGTTGTAGGTAAATCCGGTGCGGGCAAGTCAACGTTAATGAAACTTCTATACAGAGAAGAACTGCCATCATCAGGCACAGTAATAATCGGCGGAATAAATATCGCCAATTTACCTAACGACAAAGTACCAAGTTTACGCAGATGTATGGGTATTGTTTTTCAGGATTATAAACTTCTTCAAAACCAATCCGTATATGACAATATCGCATACGTTATAAGAACAATGGGCATAAGCTCAAAAGAAATAAATGCCCGTGTAACAGGGGCGTTAAAAGTCGTAGGTCTGCTTGATAAAATGAAAGCAAAACCAACAGAACTTTCAGGCGGAGAACAGCAGCGTGTAAGTATAGCAAGAGCCATAGTTAACGGGCCGCCGCTTTTAATCGCAGACGAACCTACCGGAAACTTAGACCCGAAAAATTCACTGGAAATTATGCAAATCCTTGACCAGATTAACCAAAAAGGTATTACCGTAATAATTTCCACTCACGATAAATCAATGGTAGACTACTTTAGAAAAAGAGTTATAACCCTCGACAGCGGAGAAGTAATAAGAGACGTACAAGCAGGAACATATGCGTAATAGAAAACAGGCAATAAAAAAACAAGTTAAAAAGCATATACCTAAAGACTGGCTTACTGAAATAAGAATAGTCTATCGCTTGACATGCGAAATTTTAAACGACTTTAGACGAACGGGAATTATTAATATTGTTATCATAACAACAATGGCTGCAATTTTAACACTGTTCGGCTCACTGTTTAGAACAACTTTATCCGTATCGTCTTTTGCAAAAGAATTAGGTAATGTATTAGAAATTTCGGTATATTTAAAAAATAATGCCGACCCGAATGTTACAAGCCAAAGAATTAAAGAATTTGACCACGTAAAGGCCGTAACAGTCATCCCAAAAGAAAAAAGCTGGGCGGATTTTAAACGGGAAATAAAAATCGGAGATATAGATAATCCGCTTCCTGATACACTTCATGTAAAAGTGGATAATCCCGAAAATATAAATGAAGTCTTTAACAAAGTAAAAACACTTACAGTCGTTGAAAACGTAAATTATGCACAGGATTTGGCAAAGAAAATACAAGTCCTTAACCATGCTGTAAATACAACAACAGTTTTTGTAATAATTATCGTTGCAATATTGACAATAACAATTATAAACAATACAATACAACTTGTAATTCAATCCCGCAAAGAAGAAATCGAAATAATGCGATTAATGGGAGTAAACAACTGGTATATAAAAATTCCGTTAATAATGCAGGGGGCATTATACGGATTATTTGGAGCCTTAATAGCACTTATACCAATAAACCTTGTTCAACAAATGCTTAATAATGTTCACCAGTTTTTTATGATACCGGCACCATTATTTGCGGAAAATATAGTAATAATAACAACAATACTTGTCGGAACACTATTTGGTGCAGGCGGAAGTTTCTTATCAATAAAAAAACATTTACAAGTATAATAACTGAATAAGGATAAAGAATAGTATAAATAGTATAAAATAAAAATCTAAGGAAAAACAATGGACGAAATACAACGATTAATTAATGACTTAAGAGAAATACCGGCAATGCCGAACGTAGTAATGCAGGCAATAAACCTTATTAAAGACCCGAATGCAAGTGTAAAAGATTTGGCAAATATAATATCTTACGACCAATCACTAAGTGCAAAAGTTCTAACACTTGTAAATTCAGCATACTACGGATTTTCACAACAAATCACATCAATTAACCGTGCACTTGCCTTAATAGGTATGGTTAAAGCAAAAAATTTAATCATTACAATCGCTATGCGTCCAATGTTCACGAAACAAAGCGATAAAGAATTATGGAAACACTCTATTCGTGTGGCAGTAGGCTGCGAATACTTTGCTAAGCATAAGAAATTACTTAACTCTGATGAGGCTTTCGTGTTAGGGTTTATGCATGACGTAGGTAAAATGATTTTTAACATGAAAGACCCTCTATTCTACGAAACAATAAAAGAAAGAGTAGAGGCCGGCGAAAGACCTATCGATTTGGAAAACGAATACTTTGGCTGTAACCATACGCAAACAGGTATTATCTTAGCAAAAAAATGGCAGCTGCCGGTACTAATTTCAAATGTAATGAAATACCACCACGAACCTAATGAATCTTCAATGGTAGTGGCATGTTCACTTGTAAATGCCGTTGACTTGCTTGTTCAAGATAATTACAAACTTGAAGATATAGATTTGGAAATTTCAAACACGTTAGGTATAGATTTTTCAACAAGCAGAGCAGAAGTGTTCAGAGATGAAATACTTGAAGAAGCTGATTCATTATTTAGCAAACTTTCAACATAAAATAAAAATAAAACAAGAGGCATAAATGCAAAATTCAGGAAATAACGTTTTATTCGTAACAAATGAAGACGACATAGTAAATCAATTATCAGACCAATTAATCCTATTAAGAAACATTGACTGTATTCTGATAAGACTATATACTGATGCCTGCGACTGTATAGACATGGACAGACCGCAATCAATAATAATAAGCTGTTCCAATAGAGATGAGGAAGCAGATTGTTTGGAAACAATAAAATTGATGAAACGCCATACAATCGTTCCAATAATTTTGGTTTTGAGAGAATATAACGAAGACTTTATAAAAGAGGCAAATAAAGCAGGTATTTCTGACTGCGTAACAGTGGAACACGGACACAGCGAAATATTGATGAGAACAATTTGGAGTTTGCAAAAAAATGAAATGAGAGAAACGCACAAGAAAAACATGCGTCTTCTTGAACAATTAAAAATAATCGACGAAAAAACAGGTTTCTATACACTAAAACAAAACAAAAGAGTTCTCGAAAACGAAATCGGCTACTTAACAGAAAATAAATTAGACGCCGTTCTAATGGGCATAACGCCTAACAGAAATTCTGAAATAAAAATCAGTAAAGAACGTCTTGATGAAACAATAAAAAAGAATGTCCGTGGTTCGGATATTGTAGTAATGTTCAACGAAACAACCTATTTCTTGATTTTAACAAACACAAATCTTTCAGGAGCAATGATTGTATGGTCAAGAATAACAAAAACCCTCGGAGAAGACGGAATAATCTGCGGCTGTATAACCGATGTAGAACAAAAACCGCTTGAACAATTAAAAACATTAATTACAAACGGTTTAGAAGTAGCACTTACAGCTCCGAACAACTTTATTGCCATCAATGAAGATGACGATGAACATAACGAAGGAAGATGGCTTAAAGCAACCGGAGATAAGAGCGAACGTAATATTAAATTATTTAAACAAATATTTGAAAAGAAACTTTCAGGTACTATTAAACCTATTTTTGAATTCGCAAAAAAATCAGCAAAAAGAAAGCTGCCTAAAATCGAATTTGAAGTTGTTGAAGATAAATCCGGCATAAAAATGGTTATATCTAAAGATGATAAAATTTCAACATTTATCATAGAACATCCGGGAAGTTCGTATATAAATGTGTCATTTATACATGAAGGTCTCGACAGCCCTGAAAATAAAACAACAAAAATGGAATTTAACGAAATAAATGAAACTATAATAAAAGAATTGATAGATTCTTTTGTTAAAGAATATATGAGCTACGTAAACTAAAAATTTAAATCAAAAATAAAATTTAAAAACTACTATGCGATATGTAAAAAAATTTTGTGTATTATAAATACACAAAATTTTTTTGAATAAAACACGACTTGTAAAAGTTTCACCTTTGTTGTAAATTAAACTTGTACTAAAAATACATTAAAACAAGGAGATTTCAGATGAGTGAAAGAAAATTAGTCGGAACAGAAGAAATGTTCAAAAAAGCGTTAGCAGGCGGATATGCAATCGGTGCATACAATGTTAACAATATGGAAATATTACAAGGTATAGCAGAAGCTGCAGAAGAAACACGTTCACCAATTATATTACAAGTTTCAGCAGGTGCAAGAAAATACGCTAACCAAACATATTTAATCAAATTAGTAGAAGCAGCATTAGCAACAACTACAGTACCTATCGCATTACATTTAGACCACGGTGCAGATTTTGAAATATGTAAAGCATGTATCGACGGCGGATTTTCATCAGTAATGATAGACGGTTCAAGATTTCCATTTGAAGAAAACGTAAAAGTTACAAAACAAGTTGTAGAATACGCTCACGAAAGAGGAGTATCAGTAGAGGCAGAACTTGGTAAATTAGCAGGCGTAGAAGATGATGTTAACGTAGATGCTAAAGATGCTAAATATACAAACGTAAAAGAAGCAGTAGAATTTGTAAAACAAACAGGATGTGATTCATTGGCAATTGCAATCGGAACATCACACGGTGCATACAAATTCAAAGGCGAAGCAAAATTAGACTTTGACAGATTAAAAGAAATCAAAGATGCATTAAAAGAAGCAGGATTTGGCGATTATCCGATTGTATTACACGGTTCATCATCAGTACCAAAAGAATTCGTAGAAAAATGTAATAAATTTGGCGGAAACTTACCTGATGCACAAGGTGTACCTGAAGATATGTTAAATTATGCATCAAAACACGGCGTAGCTAAGATTAATATCGATACAGACTTAAGATTAGCAATGACATCAACAATCAGAGAATTCTTTATTGAACACCCTGAAAAATTTGACCCACGTGAATACATGGGCCCTGGCAGAACAGCCGTAAAAGAAATGGTAATGCATAAAATGAGAGATGTATTAGGAACAGCAGGCCACGCTGACGACTAATAAATTTCTAAAAAATAAATTCGTAAAAAGACCTTTGTTAAAACTTTAACAAAGGTCTCTTTTATAAAAAACTCACCTATTATTCTTAAAACAACTTTTGCTATGTAACTTTATTAAAATATTGTTCAGTCTTTCCATTTTTTTCGATAGTACAACAAGCTGCAACAGGTTCTCCATTTTTTAATACAACAAAACTACTATTAACTTTTACTCCGTCATTTATAAACTTAAAGAAATTCTCAAAACCTGTAGCAATAGAAACTGCACTCGACATTGATGGAGACATAAGTGCAACTGCTTTCAAGCCATTACCCCAATCACAAGATCCCAGTCGCATAGAATCTACATATTCATCATTAGTTTTTATTTCATAACCACTTTTAATAGTATATTTTCCATTTTTATAATCAAAATAATTATCAATAATTTCCTGAGTATAACCCTTAGATAATAATGGTTTTGCCGCTTCAGCTTTTTCATCTTTAACATCAACTATTTGATAACATTGAATATCCTCCGTTACCGTTACCATAGAAAGCTGTATGGTAGATGTACTATTTGCACCATTTGAAGTATTTATCTTTTGATTGTTATTTACAGAACCCGTTCGATTTACGTTGTAATTCGAAGACATTCGTTTGTATTTTGAAATAGTTTCAAATGCCATAATAATAAACCTTTCGAAATATTACTTATTACCTCATATTTATCGGCAACATGTCAAAAAAGCTTTAGTACACCCCATCCCATCATATCATATCATATCATATCATATAGGTGATTATACTTGAGTTTCAGCCGTTTTAAAATTCATATTTACAAAAATTAATAATTTCTTTTAAATTCGCCGCATCTTAGTATTAACAATAGTTTTCAGATTTGAAAATTATATATTAATAAAATGAAATAAATATATTGTAAATAAAGTATGTTTTTGATAAATTAGTTCATGCGGAAGTTTTATGGCTCTGGCTGCCATAATCTTTTTTTAGACAGACACCTTAAACATAGAAAGGAAAATGAAAATGCCAAAGATGAAAACACACAGATCAGGTGCAAAAAGATATAAAATCACTGCATCCGGTAAAATCGTAAGAAGACAAGCAGGTAAAGGTCACTTACTTGCAAACAAAGACGTTAGCCGTAAAAGAAGACTCTCTAAAATGGTAGAAATTTCAGAATCACAAGTGAAATTAGTATCAAAAGAGTTACCATACAAGAAATATTCAAGATAGGAGAGTTAGAAAATGAGAATTGTTAGAGGAAACGTTAATCGTAAAAGACATAAAAAAATATTAAAATTAGCTAAAGGCTTTATCGGAGCCAGAAGCAGAATTTTTAAAGTTGCAAATATTGCAGTAATGAAAGCTCTTAAATACGCATACAGAGACAGAAGAGTTACAAAACGCAATATGAGAAGACTTTGGATTATCAGAATTAATGCAGCAGTAAGAGAACAAGGCATGAGCTATTCAAGATTTGTTAACGCTTGCAAAAAAGCTGATATCCTTGTTAACAGAAAAATGTTAGCTGACTTGGCTGTTAATGACCCTGAGGCATTTACGGTTGTTGTAGAAACTGCTAAAGCTGCTTTATAAGCTAAAATAAGCTGACACAAAGTCAAAAAAATTTTAGAATTAAAATTTTAGGGAAATTAATTATTTTAAAGAGGTTGAATAAATTCAACCTCTTCTTTTTATGTATATCTTACAAAAATCATGCAATTTAACACCACAAATTACTGAGAAAATACCGCTTAAAGTCTAGTCTTTTCTTCCGGGAACTACATTATATTTTTCGTAGTCAGATTTTAGTTTAGCCTTATTAACATCTTTAGCATCATAAATATCTTCTTTTTTTATTTTAAATTTCTTCTTGTAAGTTTCAACATTAAATTGTACAACTTCAGGATATTGTAAATAAACAGCATTTCTCAATTTTTTATTTAAGGCTCTACGTGCACAACCCATAAAAACTGTTTCAAAGTGTTTAGTTTGAATATACTCACCAATTGCCTCAGGTTTAATCGTATTTCCCTCTACTGCCAAAGATTCAATAATCATTGGATTTTCCGATGCGTAAGTATCCTTAATTGCAGTTGTATAATGCTTATAATTTGTAGAAACATCAGGGTCAATTGTAGTCATTACAATGTAATATTTTTTTCTGTTTTCATGGTCATAAAGGCCTTCTGTTGCATAATGCATACTGTCAGGAGCTTTTGAGGCCACAAAATCAAAATCTTTTAGAGATTCAAGATAAAGCTGTTTAGCCCAATTTTCTCCGCCCTGTTCAAAAAATCTTCCGAAATATTGTTGATAAAGAATATTATAGCCTTTATTTCTTGCATATACATTAAACATTGCATTTTTCATTGCCGAATTGTTATCAAGGTTATCCGGATTAGTGTATTTGTCGGAAGTTTTTTGAGCCGAAGATAAAATTCTTGCGGTATAAGATTGCGGAATTCCTGCATACGCAAGAACAAATAATCCGGCATCGTCAAACATAGAATATCTTCCGCCTACGCCGTCATGGATGTATAAATTTTGGATATAATTAGGATTATTTCTTATTTGCATTCTCAAATTATTTTCTTTTGCAAATTTATCCGTACAAATTGCAAAGTGTTTTTGAGCAGCATCTCTTGCATCTTTTGGGCGTAAACCTTGAGCTGTATAGTAATCAATCAATTCTTGTTCAAATCGTTTAAAAGCATCTTGCGTTTCAAAAGTAGTACCTGATTTAGTTACAACAAGGAAGTTCAAATTTTGAACACCGACTTTTGTATTGTTAATAAAATTATTAAAACTCAACGGGTCAATATCTGAATAGAAATAAACATTGCCATTATTTTGTCCCGTCATATTCAACAAAAATTCAGCAGTATGTTTAGAACCGCCAATGCCCAAAACGACAAGAGGACGGTCAATTTTATCTTTGCGGGATTTCAAGGTATTTGCCTGCGAATATATTTCCGCTAAATGCCCGTTTAATTGTTCCTGAGGTAAAGTTGTCCACTTAAGATATTGTTCTGTTTTATTTTTTCTTGAATTAAAGTCCTCAAGAACTTTTTTCATAGTTTCCTTATGATTAGAATAGAATTTCGCAAAACTGTCTCCTTTGGTAGAAAGAGAATATTCATCAGAATAGTTTGACTTCACAATTTCAACAGAATGCGCATGAGGATTTTCATAAGCTAATCTGTCTAAATCGGCATTCATCAACATTGCCGCACCTAATAATTCCACAAACATAATTTACATACTCCTTTTTTTTTATATTAACATAATTGTTAAAAAAAATCTTTGGTAATTATATACAAGCCGACAAAAATAATAAAAATATCATAAACTTATGTAAAATTATATATAATTACCAAATCTTTTAAGTTAAAATAAAAATATGAAGAAACCGGAATTATTATTACCCGCAGGAAACATAGAAAAACTGGATTATGCAATACAATACGGAGCAGATGCAGTATATTTGGGCGTTGTTGATTTTAGCTTGAGAGCAATGCGAAAAGGCGAACTAATAACGCTGGAAAACCTTAAAAACGCCATTGACTTAGCACATCAAAACAATGTAAAGGCTTATTTAACGCTAAATATTTTTGCATTTAATAACGATATAAAAATGCTTGAACAGGCGATGGACAAAATAACAGAGAGCAATCCTGACGCAATTATTTTAAGCGATTTAGGAGTGTTTAATATTGTAAAAAAATACATGCCTGAAACCCCAATTCATGTTAGCACACAGACAAATACCTTAAACTACGAAGCGGTAAAATTCTGGAAACAAATGGGCGCACAACGTGTAATTCTTGCACGAGAATTACCAATAAAAGATGTTAAAGAGATAAAAGAACAAGTTCCTGATATAGAATTGGAAGTTTTTGTTCACGGCTCGCAATGCGTATCATTTTCAGGCAGATGTTTATTGAGCGATTACATGACATACGGCGAAAGAAAAGCTAATCACGGGAACTGTGCACAGCCTTGCAGATGGAGTTATAAACTTGTAGAAGAAACCCGCCCTAATCAATATTATGAAATAAACCAGGACGACAGAGGAACTCATATTTTAAGTCCAAAGGATTTATGTCTTGTTGAATATTTAAGAGAATTAATTGATGCAGGAGTTGATTCTTTAAAAATAGAAGGCAGAACAAAAAGTTTATACTACGTTTCAGCCGTAACAAAAGCATACAGAGCCGCTATTGATGAAGTTTTTGAAAATCAAAATTGTGATTTGCATAAATACTACGAGGAACTAAAAAAAGTAGGAAACAGAGGCTACACACAAGGTTTTTACTTGGGTAATAACAACAGCGAAAGCTACAGTTACGAAATCTCAAAAGGACTTGCTGGTGCAGATTTCTTGTGCGAATTCTGGGATAAAAAAGACGATATGTACCTTGTAAAAACTAAAAATAAATTTTTAAAAGGTCAAGAAATTGAAATAATAACTCCTGATGAACAATATTTTACTTTTGCGACAAAAATTATAAGCAAAAAAACAAATGAAGAATTAGAAGTTGCAAATACAAATGACGAATTATACATAAAATTTGAAAGAGAGCCGAAAAACTACAAGTACGCTCTTGCAAGAACAAAGGAAATAAAAAATCATGATACTTAAACCTGATTATAATTTAAAAAATATATACGAAATAACACCCCAAATGCTTTTAGATATGGGAATAAAGGCTATATTTTTAGACCTTGACAGCACAATAATGGTTTCTAAATCAGGAGAATTTACAAAAAAAACTCTTGAATGGATGGAACAATTCAAAAAGGATTTTTACATAGCGATAGTAACAAACAATAAAAATCCTGAATATACTAAAAAGGCAAAAAAATCAGTTAAATTTAAAATAATAGAAGATGCACACAAACCTTGGACAAAAAAAATTAAAACTTTAATAAAACAATTATTTATGGAACCAAAAGATATCGTTATTATTGGTGACAGACCGCTCACAGACATTCTTGCAGGAAAACTTTGCGGAACAAGAACAATTCTTGTAGGCTCAATTAATGAAAACGAAAATAAACCTACAAAATTTGTAAGATTTTTAGAAAGACTGACTATTCGTAATTTCTAATTAAAACTTTTTATAAAATTAGAACAAAAAAGCGGCTCAAACGAACCGCTTTTTGCGTATATCTTTAATATTTAAAGACACAATCAGGATTTTCACAATTTTGCGATAAATCTGTTTCTAAAAACTTATTTAGTTTGCTACTCATTTCGTAAAAGTTAGTTTTTAACTATTTATTATTAAATTATGAAATCTTTTTAACAACAAAAGAAGTCCATTGGTCTTGGTGAAGTTCTTCTATTATGTTTAAATTATTATTTTTTACTGCCTCAATAACAACAGGTTTTTTATCATCCAAAATACCGCTCAAAGATAATACTGCATTATCTTTCATAATATTTTTCAAATCGCCCATAATTTCTGCCAAAACATTATGCAAGATATTCGCACAAACAAAATCAAACTTTTTAATAATACTATCAGCAGTATTAAGTTCAAAAACAATATCAGGACATTTATTCAAAATAGCATTATCAATTGCCGTTTGAATAACAGTTTCGTCAATATCGCATCCGTAAACATAATTTGCACCGAGTTTTTTAGCCAAAACAGATAAAATTCCCGACCCCATACCAATATCAGCAACATCGGCATTTTTAAGCATGTATTTTTCAAGATGTTTCATACAAAGCTGTGTTGTTTGATGAGTTCCCGTTCCGAATGCACACCCCGGGTCAAGTTCTATTATAACTTCATCCTGCTTTGGTTCATAATCAATCCATGTCGGCACAACAGTGATTTTATCAGTAACATGAGTTACATCCCACTTTTCTTTCCACTTTTTAGACCAATCTTCGTTCTCTATTTTTGTTACAGTAAAATTCCAACTGCCCAAATCATCTTCACTAAATCCGTTAGAAAGCATTAATTCTCTTGCATTTTGCAGACGTTCAGCAACATTTTCATTATCTTTAATAAAGGCTTTAAGAGTACCTTTTGTTGTAGAAACCATTTCCAAGTCCTTGTAAGCTTCTTCTTCCAAAATAACTCCGTCGCAATCAAACATTTCAAAACACATATTTGAAATTTCATCTTCCATATCAGGATTAATTTCAATTCTTAATTCGTAATATTGTTGTTGATTATTCAATAAACTCACCCATAGCTCGATATTTATTATATCGTTGTTCTTTTAATTTAGTAGCAGACATTTTAGAATATTTTTTCAAAGTATCCAAGATAGCAGATTTAAGATTATCGGCCATTTCCTGATGATTATGATGAGCACCGCCCATAGGTTCTTTAACTATACCGTCAATAATATTCAATTTTAATAAATCCTGAGCGGAAATTTTAAGGGCATCAGCCGCAGTAGCAGCAAGAGAAGAATCTCTCCAAAGAATAGAAGCACAACCCTCAGGAGAAATAACCGTATAATAAGAGTATTCAAGCATAAGGACTTCATTAGCGACAGCAATACCCAAAGCACCGCCGCTGCAACCCTCACCTGTAATTATAGAGATAACCGGAACTTTTAATTTAGCCATATCTCTTAAATTCATAGCAATAGCAATACCTTGTCCTGTTGCTTCAGCCGACACTCCGGGATAAGCACCCGGTGTATCAACGAGTGTTACAATAGGTATACCGAACTTGCTTGCATGTTCAAATAATCTCATCGCTTTTCTGTAACCTTGTGGCTGCGGCATGCCAAAGTTATATTCAAGATTTTCTTTTGTATTTTTACCTTTTTGAGTTCCGACAAACATAATCGGTTTACCGTCAAGTTTTGCCAAACCGCCTATAATAGCTCTGTCGTCGCAGCCCATTCTGTCTCCGTGAAGTTCTACGAAATCTTCACACATCAAATCCATATATTCCAAAAAATTTGGTCTGTCAGAATGTCTTGCAATTTGCAGTTTATCTTCTATTTTCAAATTCGAATATATTTCATTCTGATAATCTTCAGCTTGTTTTTCGAAAGATTCTATTTCCTTTTCTAAATTCATTCCTGACTCCAAACTCAATTTTTTTAATTCTTCAATTTTTTCATGTATAGCTTTTATAGGTTTTTCAAACTTTAAGTCTGCCATAACAGCCTGCTTTCCTTAAACATTTAAACTTTGTGCAACGATAAAATATTTGCAAGATTTTTTCTCAAATCTTTTCTTTTAGAAACGATATCCACCTGGCCGTTTTTAAGTAAATACTCGGCAGTTTGGAAATCAGACGGAAGTTTTTGGTGAATAGTCTGCTCAATAACTCTTCTTCCCGCAAAACCTATTCTTGCCCCCTGTTCAGCAATAATAATATCACCCAGAGTACCGAAACTTGCAGTAACACCGCCAAAAGTAGGTTCAGTCAAAAGACAAATATATAACAAACCTGCCTCATCCAATTTAGAAACAGCACAAGAAGTTTTTGCCATCTGCATAAGACTCAACGCACTTTCCTGCATTCTTGCTCCGCCGGATGAAGTTACAACAATAACAGGCAGTTTTTCTTCCAAAGCCTTTTCCATTATTTTTGTAACCTTTTCGCCCACGGCACTTCCCATTGAACCGCCCATAAAGTCAAAATCCATTATTGCCGCAGCTATTTTATGGCCCTCAATTTCGCCGATACCCGTTATTACAGCATCATTAAGCGAAGTCTTTTCCTGTGCAGCCGCCAATCTGTTTACATATGCCTCTGTATCCGTAAATTCCAAAGGGTCAACAGGTTTTATTTCAGAAAACATTTCTTCAAACGTATTTTCGTCAAATAATTGATTAATTCTTGTTCTTGCGTTTATTCTGAAATGGTATTCGCAAACAGGACAAACATTATCATTATCTTCTAAATCAGATATAAGAATTTGAGCATCACAATGAACGCATTTTGTCCAAAGGCTAGGACTTGTATCTTCATCTACTCTTGCCTCTATTTTTCTGCGTTCGAGCTGAGCTTCTTTTCTCTTTTCAAACCAATCTTGTATAGTCATTGTTTTATTATTTCCTTATGTTACACTCTAACATTATACACTAAATTTATTTTTGGTCATCTTCTTCACATTTCGGTTTTTCATCAACCTTGCGGCCGGTCAAATAACTTGAAACTTTCGGAGAAAGCTGTATATTTTGCAATGTTAAATTATATTTTTTTAAATCACCTATATTTGAATGCTCTTCCATCAAATCTTTTTTCGGCTGCATAATAACGCCGTCTTTAATTTTTTCAAATTCAGATTTGTAGCCTTTTTCAAGAACTCTCTGAATAACTTCATCAATATAAGAGCCTCCAACACCGTATTGAGAGGCAATTTGATTTAAAGTTGCACCCTGCGGCAGTCTGTAAAGCCATTGAATAGATGCAGCATCATTTTGAGAAAGATTAACCATACCATATTGGTGCGGAGTGTACATTATATCTGATTTATAAGGGCTGTGTCCCAAACCTAAAGCATGCCCTATTTCGTGTAAAATTGTATGATAAACTTCATCATCAGACATATATCGTTGATGAATTACACCATCAGACAAACCTATTGAAACTTCTGCACTATATAATCTGTTTTGTCCGTCATAATTAAACAAACAATGCCCCAAAGCACGTCTGTCAACTCTTCGCCATTCAACGTTAACATTAGAAGACAATAAATCATCGGTTAATTGGATTTGAATTTTCCCAGCAGCAGCCCGCTGCCAAACTTCAAGTGCCTTAATAACCATGTTTTTATACTTATAATCCTGCCCCTGTTTAGAATAAAAATTCATTGGTGCAATAAAAACAACAAGCGGCATATATGTCCACCGCATTAACTGACCGTTTTTAAAACTTTCTGCTAAATAGGTTTTGTAATTCATAACTTTATTGTATAATAAAAAAGTCTTAAAGGAAAATTTATAAGGGAGATTTACAAAACTATGGATATAATGGGAATGATGAAAAAAGCCCAAACAATTCAAAAGAAATTGCAAGAGGCTCAAGAAGAATTAGCAAATGAAGAAATAACCGTAGAAGTACAAAACGGAGCTGTAAAAGTAACTTTAGACGGCAAAGCACAATTTAAAACAATAAAACTTTCAAAAGAAGCAATAAATTCAGAAAATCCTGAGTCTGTTGACGATGATACAGTTGAAATGCTTGAAGATTTAATAACAACAGCAATAAAACAGGCAACAGAACAAGCAAGTTCAAAAATGGAAGCTAAAATGAAGTCGATAACAGGCGGAATAAGCATTCCGGGATTGTTCTAATGATTTACCCGAAGTCAATAGCAACATTAATAGAATATTTTCAAAAACTTCCGTCAATCGGACCAAAATCAGCTCAAAGACTGGCATTTTACATGTTAAAAATGCCGATGGAAGAGGTTGAAAAATTTGCACAGGCAATGATTGATGCAAAAGAAAACACAAAAGCCTGCGAAATATGCTTTAACCTGTCATCAACAAGCCCATGCGAAATATGCTCCTCAACAAACAGAGAACAAAGCACAATCTGTGTTGTTGCGGAAACAAAAGATTTGATTGCAATAGAGAAAACAAATGAATATAAAGGTTTGTACCATGTTCTGCAAGGACTGATTTCGCCGATAGACGGAATTGGTGCAGAAGACGTAAGAATAAAAGAACTTTTAACAAGACTGACAAATGACGAAGTAAAAGAAGTGATTCTCGCTCTTTCACCGTCAGTTGAGGGTGAAGCGACAAGTCTTTATCTTTCAAAATTAATAAAACCGTTTAATATAAAAATTTCAAGAATTGCATTCGGTCTTCCTGTTGGAACGGATTTGGAATTTGCGGATGAAGTTACACTCGCAAAGGCCATTGAGGGACGTAGAGAATTATAATTAAGACTTTTTCGAAACCCTGAAACCGATTGTGTGGCTCAGGGTTTCGGTTCAAATTTTTTATTAGTCTTCTTTAATTATACTAAATCCGACAATTTTATGCGTATTAACGTTTAACCATTGAAATCTAAAGCACATATAATCATCGCATTCACAAGTATCCTCATCACATGTACAATAATCATTCAATCTGCAAACAGTAACATCCGAAAGTGCAATAATTTCATCACCCTCACCCTTACATTTCGGCGAACAGTGTTCAAATGTGCCGTCTATTTTCAGATTAGAAGTTAATATCATTACTTGATTAGACTCATTAATTTCCGCAAGCTCTATCATTTTCTTTTTAATATCTTTCATAAAATAAAACCTCCTTTTAAAATCTAAAAGGAAGTATAAACAAATTACAGAATATTTATAATTACCGAACAGTTGAATATCCGATAATAATATCTGTTATTTGAAACACAAAATTAACTGTTGAACTCTTTAAGATTAGAAATTGTTTTAAACAAAAATTCAATTTCTTTATTACTTGCATTCTTAGTAAATTCTATTATTTTATCTCTTAAAATATCGGTATTATCAAAATGCTCAAAGTCAAAAATTTCTAAAAAACTACTGTCCAACTTTTCCAATAATTTTTCTAAATTTGCAAAATTCGGATAATTTCTTCCGCATTCAATATTACTAATACTTGTCGGTTCAACATCAATAATCTCCGCAAGCTGTTCTTGTGTAATATTTTTAGCTTTGCGTAACTCTCTTAATCTTTGACCTAAAGCTTTCTTTTTATCCATAACTATATGGTAATCTATATTTTTATAAAAAACATAAATTAATAATGGAATTATACACAAAAAGTCCATTATACTTGTGCTAATATAAATTTATACTTATAGTTACAGTAAATAATCACAGTTATATTTAAAGTTTACAATTAATAGAGGGACAAATGGAAAAAAAACAAAGCAAATTGATTAAAAGTTTAAAGTTCCTGGGAGTTTGGATTATCAAAATTATAAAATTTATTTGGAAGTTAATATTTAAATTTTTCTGCTTAATGTTAGTCTTTTTTATTTCAAGCACAACATATAATTTTGATGATTTAGAAAATTTTGACGAAACATTCGACAAAAAATAGTAGAAAAGCGGGCGGGTATTGATAAATTATCAATACCCGCCCGCTTAAATTTATACTAAATATTTTATTTAATTGCCTGTTGAACTCTGTACAAAGCAGTTTCTTTTCCGATAACTTCAAGTGTACCAACCATGTCAGCACCTCTTGTTCTTCCTGTCACAGCTGCTCTTATTGCCCACATTGTTACTTTTGGTTTTATTCCTTTTTCTTTGTAAAAGCCTCTAAATGCTTCTAATTTTTCATGTAAGCTTTCTTCTGTCCAATCCCAGTCCTTTGCCTGTTCAAGGAATTCTTTCAATACTTCTTGAGAAACCTCTGTATCTAATACATCTGCTTGAACTTGCGGGTCTATTTCAACATCTTTTCCAAAGAAATATTTAACATCATTTGTTATATCCGAAAGCAATGTTAACGGTTCACGAGTAATTTCAACCATTTTTGTATATTGTTCGTCCGTCAATGCTGATAAATCATAATCCTTTAAGAACGGTTTCAATTTTTCTTTCAAATCTTCTATATCAAGCATTTTAA
The DNA here is from genome assembly GCA_017478515.1 of bacterium. Lineage (GTDB taxonomy): Bacteria > Cyanobacteriota > Vampirovibrionia > Gastranaerophilales > Gastranaerophilaceae > UBA791. Next base: position 16,142 of record JAFVDH010000044.1, on the reverse strand, counting down.
TATATTGGCTGTTCATCCAGTTTAATTTGTCATATTCAAAAATTGAATTTGAAGATGAAACTTCACCAATTCTGAAATCTGCAGCAATTTCATCAACAGGCTTAATTTCAACGCCGTCAGATGGCGCCCAGCCCAGTAATGCAACAAAGTTGATTAACGCATCTGTTAAGTAACCTTTTTCAACGAATTCAGAAACCGCAGTTGCACCATGTCTTTTTGATAATTTACTTCTGTCAGGAGCTAAAATCATTCCCAAATGACCGAATTTAGGAACTTCCGCACCCAAAGCTTCGTAAATCAAGATTTGTTTAAAAGTATTTGAAATATGGTCTTCACCTCTTATGATATGAGAAATTTTCATTAACATATCGTCAATTACAACCGCAAAGTTGTATGTAGGAGAGCCGTTTGATTTCATTATTACAAAATCGCCGATTAAACTTGTATCCTGATGTAAATCACCTTTTACCAAATCCTCAAAATGCACAATCGGTGAGTCATGGAAAGCTTTTTGAGCTTTTTCAACAGAAAATCTTATTGCAGGTTTTCTACCCTCTGCTCTCAATTTTTCTTTTTCTTCTTCCGTTAAATTTTCACATTTTTTAGAATAAACATAAGCCTTTTTGTTTCTTGCAGATTCTTCTTTTTCCGCCTCCAATTCTTCCGGAGTACAGAAACATTCGTATGCAAAGCCCTTATCCAATAATTTTTGAACATATTTAGGATAAATATCAAATCTTTCAGATTGTGTATATGGGCCGTATTCACCGCCAACATCAGGGCCTTCATCCCAATTCAAACCTAATGCCTTTAAGCTGTCAAAAATATTGTCAATATATTCTTGACTTGTACGTTCTGCATCAGTATCTTCAATTCTTAAAACAAATTTACCGCCATGTTTTTTTGCAAACAAATAGTTAAACAAAGCTGTTCTTGCTGTACCTACATGTAAATTTCCGCTTGGCGACGGTGCTATACGAACTCTTATATCTTCCATTTTTCCTTCTTTCTAACTTCTTGTTTTAATTTCTTCCAATATTTTTTCTACAAATTCATCAACAGTCATTGTTCCAATTTGACCAACGCCTCTTTGTCTTACTGCCACTGAATTTGCTTCAATTTCTTTATCACCTACAATTGCAACATAAGGAACTTTTTTATCTTGCAGATTTTCTCTTATTCTATAATTCATACTTTCAGAACGGTCGTCAAGGTAAGTTCTTATGTTATTTTCTCTAAGTTTTGCATAAACCTTTTCCGCAAAATCAAGATGCTTTTCGTTCGAAATCGGAACAACAGCAACCTGAGTCGGTGCTAACCAAGTTGGGAATGCACCTGCGTAATGTTCTATTAAGATACCGTGAAATCTTTCCATTGAGCCAAAAATTACTCTGTGCAGCATAACTGGAGTTTTCAACTGACCGTCTTTATCCTGATATTTAATATCAAATCTTTCAGGTAAGTTAAAGTCTAATTGAATAGTAGCACATTGCCAAGTTCTACCGATTGCATCTTTAACTTTGAAGTCAATTTTAGGCCCGTAAAAAGCTCCGTCACCCTCATTGATATCATACTTCATTCCACGTTTATCCATTGCCTCTTTTAAGCCCTTTTCAGCTAAATCCCAGTTTTCTAACTTACCGACATAGCTTTCAGGTCTTGTTGACAATTCAACTTCAAAATCCATATTAAAGATTTTCATTGTATCTGCTACAAAGTCAATAATATCATTGATTTCAGAAACCAATTGTTCAGGAGTACAGAAAATATGTGCATCATCTTGAGTAAATCCTTGTACACGGGTTAAACCTGACAAAGCACCTGATTTTTCTCTTCTGTATACTGTTCCCAATTCTGCCATTCTCAACGGCAAATCTCTGTATGAATGTCTTTGTGATTGATAAATCAAGATATGGAACGGACAATTCATCGGTTTTACTATGTATTGTTCATCTTCTTCGTTATCTTTCTGAATAAAGAACATGTTTTCTTTATAGTGGTCAATGTGACCTGAAAGTTCCCATAACTTAGACTTAGCAAGCTGCGGAGTTTGAACAATTACGTAACCTCTTTTTCTGTGTTCTGTTCTCCAGTAATTTTCAATTTCTTCTCTTACAGTATAAAGATTTGGATGCCACAATACCAAGCCTCCGCCAATTTCTTCTCTTACAGAGAACAAATCAAGCTGTGTTCCTAATTTTCTATGGTCACGTTTTTCAGCCTCTTCAAGCATTGTTAAATAACTTTGCAAATCCTCTTTATTCCAAAATGCTGTTGCATAAATTCTTTGAAGCATCTTGTTTTTTTCGTTACCTCTCCAATAAGCACCTGCAACTTTTAGTAATTTAATCGCATTTCCCTTTATAAAAGATGTATTCGGAACATGAGGCCCTGCACAAAGGTCATTAAATAGGACATTTCCGTCTTTATCCTTAGTTAAATACAAAGTAGGATTGTCATTTTTATGTTCTTCCAAAAGTTCCGCTTTATAGATTTCGCCCTCTGATTTAAATTCGGCAATCTTTGCGTCAACATCTTCCACATAATATTTTTCAAATGTAAGATTTTGTTTTAAAATTTCTTTCATCTTGTCTTCAATTTTTGTCAAATCTTCTTTTGTGAAAGAATATCCGTCTGTCAAATCGAAATCATAATAAAATCCGTTATCAACAGCAGGCCCTATGGCTAATTTTGCTTGCGGAAACAAACTTTGAACCGCCTGTGCCATAATATGCGAGCAAGAATGTCTTAAAATATGTAAATTCTCTGCGTTCTTTTCCATAAAAATTCCTCTACAATTTGTCTTAATCTATAATTAATTTATACCACTTAAAAATATAATTACAAATTTATACACAAAAGAGTTGATTAATAAAAAAATAATTATGTTATCATTTATAATAAGCAATATTTATAAATATTCTCTAAAAGCACAAAACTAAATTGAAATTAATATATTAAATAAAATTGAAAGCAGAAAATATCTGATGAATCCTTTATTAATGCTAAAAACTCAAAGAGTAATATATCTTTCCTTGCTTGATGACGGAAATATTTTGGAAGCAATAAAAACTTTCGAAAAATATCAAAATCATTTAAAAACCTATGCAGATGCCGATAAAGAAACTCAGAATATCGTTTTAAAAGAAATAAATTCATCAAGAAAAATTTTTATTGACAAATTAAATAATATAGCCAAAATATATCTTGATAAAGAAGATTACAACAAAGCAGCAGTCTGCCTGTCGGAAGTTATTCACTATTGGTCAAAAAATATCTACTGTATCATAAATTACATAATCTGCCTTTACAATTTAAAGCAGTATGACATTGAAGAAGAGTTTTTAGAATATTTAAAAACATTGATAAACGATAATGCTGACATAATAATTTTAAAAGACTTAAGCAAATTATATGCAAGAATAGGAAGAATTGACTCAGCAGTTTTATATATGAAAGAATATATAAACAGTGTAGGTGAAAATAAGATAACTTATGAAGATTATGAAATTTTAGGTTCATATTATAACGAATTATATACAAGCAATAATCATAATGATATGCAGTGTATTCTTGATTCAATTGACTGCCTGCTAAAAGCCGATGAATTAAATCCGACATCCGTTTCCGTAACAAGAAAAATTGCAATGACGGCTTCACTAATAAATAATTTTCAATTAGGTAAACTTTATTGGGATAAACTTTTTCAAATAAACCCTCCGACACAAGATGATTTATTTGAATATTCAACTTTCTGCTTAAAAACTAAAGATTTCAAAGGCTTTGAAAAATTCTTTGATTGCAGATTTACAAAAGAAACAAATCCTCTGACATTACTGTTTCCAAAAATAAACAAACCTCAATGGAAAGGCGAAAATATATCCGATAAAACACTCCTCATCCTTTTTGAACAAGGTTTTGGAGATACGTTTTTAATGTACGGATACACACAAAGATTAGTAAAACTTGCCAAAAAAGTTATTTTTATTGTACAGGATTCAATTTATCCCCTGCTAAAAGATAATGATTTAGGAGTTGAAATATTAACATATTCGTTTGCAGATATTGATAATATAGCTTTTGATTATTATATACCATCAATGTCACTTCCGGCAGCATTAAATTTGGATAAGAATAATATTTCTTTAGGCAGCGGTTATATTAAAGCAGACAAAGAATTAACCGCAATATTCAAGAAAAAATATTTTAATAATAATAAATTTAAAATAGGTATAGCATACGCAGGGAAAAAGAACGGTAACAAAGTAAGAAATATCCCAATACATGAATTTTTACCCCTAGACAACTTAGATAACATTGAAATTTATCCGCTCATGATTGATACCCCGGATGACTGCTATGAAATATTTAAAAATAATAATGTTACAATTTTAAAACAAGATATGCATAGTTTTAAAGAAACAGCAGCTCTAATAGAAAATTGCGATTTAATTATTTCAAGCGACAACGTTATACTAAATCTTGCAGGAGCAATGGGTAAAAAAACTTTTGGTATTTTTAATTGGTATTATGAATTCAGATGGTTTGACCTAACAGGAGAAGATGTAGTTTGGTATAAGTCTGTTAAACCTTTTGTTAATACTTCAATGAACGATTGGCAAAGCTCTATATCAAGAGTTGTAAATGAAATAAAAAAATTACAAAATATTAACCCATAGCATTTTAACTAAATATTTGCAAAATTAAACCTGAAACAACTGCAATCGCCAGTAAAATCCCAACAATTCTAAATGAATCTTTTAAATCATTATTATTTTTAAATAAAACCAATAAACCCAAACCCGCATTTGTAGAAAGACCTGCAATGAGCGAACCAAATCCTATAACGGATTTCAAATAAAGCATCACAATCAAAACAGATGCAGCACAATTAGGTATTAATCCTATCAAAGATGCTGCAAGTATTTGTAAAAACATATTAGTATTAAACAATACAGTCATAACATTTTCTGCAAAATTAAATGCTGTTGATAGCAAACAGTTAATTAAAAGAATAAATAAGAATATGTTTAAAGTATGTTTTAAGGGATGAAGCAGCAATTTTGATATTTTGGAATGTATTTCATGGTGACAGCAGCCATGTTCATCAACTTCAATTATTTCATTACAAGTAACCAGTTTAGGTTTAAAAATAAAGTCTATCAAATAACCCGAAATAACACCTATAATTATTTTTGTAAAAATTAATGGAAAAATTGACGAAAACATATCAGGATTAGCAAGCAAAATCGGTATAGCCTCATCGCTTGTAGAGACATAGACAGCAATTAAAGTTCCAAGCGAAACAAATTTTTTAAGATACAGAACCGTAACAATAATAGAAAACCCGCATTGAGGTAATGATGCCAAACAGCTGCCGATAAAAGGCCCCCATATTCTTGAACTCAAGGAGAGATTTTCAATTTTTTCGGAGAAATAATTTTCCGAAATTTCAATAAACACAAATATAATAAACAGAAACGGTATTAAATTAATACTTTCTGCAATAGGTTCATGCAAAAATTCCGGAATATTAAAAACCTGCACAAATTTCATTATGAAATCTATAACTATTTCATTAAAATTACTAATTTGTTCTAAAAATTTTATAAGCATAACAAGCTGATTATAACATAAGAATAAAAAATCTCTTAATTATTACTGCTAAGAATTACTTACGCATATTTGTCAATATCAATTTTTCTATCAAAAATTTGGCATAAATTTACTGCAACATACTTACAATTTTTCATTAACAATAAATCCTGAGGTCAAATCAACCTTTATATCTTTTAAGAGCTTTAAACTTGAAGTTTCGCTTTTTGTCGTTCTGATACGTTTAAATTTAAACACTTTATTACCAAAACCGATTTTATCATTAACAATAAGAACCGCAGGGAAATCAGCAGTTTGTCTGAAAGGAGTCGAAATTTTAACAGATTCAACTTTCAATCTTCCGTTTCTGAACAAAAATTTTCTTTTTTGAACATCTGTAACTCTAAGTTCAAGCTCCGAACCCGCTTTAATAAGCAAATATTTATCTTTAGTTACCAAATTCCAAGGTATTACGGCATTTTGAACATCATTAAGCTGAGATTTTTGTGAATCAGCTTTTGTTACCATTTGTATTGGAATTTCGGTTTTAACAGGTATTATAGCATAATCACCCTCAACGTAAGAAGATTTAATTCTTGAACCTATACCTTTTTGTTTTGTACCGTAATGCTCAATTTTTTGAGTATACATGTTGTAATCTTTATTTGAAATATTATACAAAAGTACCGCCAAATCAGCTCTTGTAAGAGGTTTTACCGCATCAATTCTAACATCTTTTCCTGTTACAGGAATAAGTCCCATAACATCAGCTTTAGCAAACGCTATTATATCAGAAGCTCTTAACGTGCCTCTGTCTTTGTATTTGCCCAAAATATTTTTTGCCTGTTCAAGAGTAATGTTTTCATCTTTTTTCAAATAATTTGAGAGAGGAAGAATAGCATATTTTCTAATGATTGTGCCATTAGGATAAATATACTTTGAATTTTCGCTAACAGGCAGAAAATCGTAATACAAAGCTATTTGCATATAGTCATAATTAGGATTTTCAGGAGTTAAATCATAAAAATCAACTCCTGATATAACAGCCTTATTATCCAATCCCAGAGCTTTTATAACGACTCTTGAATAATCACTTCTTTTAACAGGGACGTCAGGATAAAATTTACCATCAGGACATCCTATCATTAAACCCTCTTTGTTCAACTTAAAAAGTGCCGGATAATATGGAGCTTTTTCGCTTACATCCTTATAAATACTGTATCCAAACGCCGAATTTGTAATAAATAATAAACAAAATACTGCTAAAAATTTTCTAATCATAAATGTTTCCTATTAATTTTTCACTTTAAATAATCTTCAAACTTTTTTTCTTTAACTCTGTATCCACAGCCGTCATGGAGTTTCATAGGGCGATAAACTCTTTTGACAGGATACCTTTTACACATTGCCAATCTTTTATCATAAACAGAGCATAAACCGTCTTCTGTAACATATTTGCACGCAAAAATAAAATTACCGTCTTCATCCTTTCCCTTAATATAAAATCTTCTATACGCAGGAAAAATAAACTGCATTATTTTAAATTCTTTTTCGGTATAAGTATCAAAACTATACATATAATTACAGCATTTACCGCATTTTTTGCACTCACCGGTAATTTCATAACTTACATTTTCAGTTACGAAATAAGATTTTACTTCATTTATAATAGTTTCTAAAAAATCAAACATGGTTTTTTTTATATTTGTGCTTTAATAATATTATAATGATATATTATATTTCACAATGGAGCAAATTATAAAGAAATATGAGCGACAGATATCAATTTGAAGTTCCGGAAAGAATAAGAAAAGTAAAGCCAAAACATAATTATACAGGATTTGGTTACTTTTTGGTGTTTTGTGCAGCTGTTGTATTAGCGGCATTTTCAGCATTCAAACTATATTTAATTTCATTGCCGCCTATACATAATTTAGAAGATTTTAAACCAAACATAATAACGAAAATATACTCTTCAGACGGAGAAATAATCAAAACATTTACGGCATACACATTCAAAAAAGTTGAATTGGAAGAAATTCCTGATACGTTAATTCAAGCAATAATTGCAACAGAAGACAAGAATTTTTATCACCATGCCGGCTATGATTTAATAGGTCTTGCCCGCTCAATAGTAGCCAACATAATGGCAGGAAGAGTAGTTCAAGGTGCAAGCACAATTACCCAGCAGCTTTCTCGTATTCTATTTTTAAATAACGAAAAAACTTTTAACAGAAAAATCAAAGAATTTGTGATTGCAGCCCGAATAGAAAAATCAATATCAAAAGACCAAATACTCGAAATGTACTTAAATAATGTATATTTAGGTTCAGGTGCGTATGGAGTTGAGGGTGCGGCACAGATATATTTTAATAAATCCGTAAAACAACTTACACTACCTGAAATAGCATTAATAGCCGGACTTCCTCAAGCTCCGAGTGTATATTCACCGTTTAATAACCTTAAGAAAGCGGAAAGACGCAGAAATCAGGTATTAAAAAGAATGTATAAAATGCGTTTTATAACAAAAGACGAATATTTAAGTGCAAAAAAAGAAAATATAAAATTAAATCACACTCCAAATGTTTACACATATAACAAAGCACCATATTTTTGCGACTATGTAATGAGAGAACTTGATAAACTAGGATTTGACGAAGAAGACATATCACAAGGCGGATACAAAATTACAACAACTCTTGATTATAACACTCAGCTTGCAACAAACGATGCAATAGTAAACGACATGAATGCGTGGGGACTAAAAGGCGATAAACAGCAAGCGGCAGTTTTTGCATACAACCACGTAAACGGAAAAATCATTGCATACGCAGGTGGTAAAGATTATTCAAAATCACAATACGACAGAATAACCCAAGCAATAAGACCGCCGGGTTCAGCATTTAAACCATTTGTATACGCAGCGGCACTGGAAAAAGGAATAACACCAAATGACATGGTAGAAGACATGCCTGTAAAAATAGGCAACTGGGCACCAAGAAATTACGGTAATAAATATAGAGGAAACATTCCGGTGTATACAGCATTAATGGTATCTTCAAACGTTTGTGCAGCAAGAATGATAGAATACACTGGAATACGACCTGTTATTCAAATGGCAAGAATGCTGGGGTTAACAACACCTATTGAATATGACTATACAATAGCTTTAGGTTCAAACGGAGTAAAACTGTTTGAATTTACAAGAGCATACGGTGCATTTGCAAACGGCGGATTTAAAGTAGAACCATACGCTGTAGAAAAAATAGAAGATTCCAAAGGTAAAGTAATATATGAAGCCCCAAGCGTAAAACCTGTAAAAGTTATGAATCTAAGTACAGCAAGTGAAATGACGGCAATATTAAAAACAGTAATAACAAACGGGACAGGTATGGCAGCAAATATAGGAAAACCTGCGGCAGGAAAAACAGGTACAACTGATGATTCAAAAGACGGATACTTTATGGGATACACGCCAAATATAGTAGCGGGAGTATGGGTAGGAAACGATGACAACACAAAAGTTGGAAATCTTACAGGCGGTACGGTTCCTGCAACAATATGGAAAGATGTAATGAAAGTAGCTACACAACCGTACGGAAATGCTGATTTCCAATATGCATCATATGATTTAACTCCGTTTAAAGCAGGAAAAGCGGTAAAAATTATAACACCTGACGCTGTTCAAAAAGCATTTGATAAAAAAGAAAAGGAACTAAAAAACAAATCAGATAATGCAAATTCATCAGAAAACAGCTATACAGATGAAACACCGGTTGAAACATCAATACCGAAAATTATTCCAATAAAGAAAAAAGATGTTAAAAAACCCGAAACTGCACCAACACCGCAGCCGGAAAGTTCGCCATCTTCAACTCAAATAATAGAGGAAGCAAATAAACTTGCACCAATACCGATGGCCTCTCCGTTTTAGTTAAATTTTATATAAAAACAAGTAAATAAAAATAAGGAAAAAAAAATGACAGAAACACAAGAAAAACAAAAACATGAACCAATTTCAGCAAAAGATACAATAAGACAATTAAGACTTCAAAAATTGGCTGAATTGGCAGAAAAGGGAATAAATCCATATCCGTACACATTTGCAAAAGATGCGAAAGCAGCAGATTTACAAGAAAAATATAAAGACCTGCCTGCCGATACAGAAACAGAAGACACCTATTCTGTAGCAGGCCGTGTAACTGCAATTAGAAATACAGGAATGTTTATTGATTTGATGGATGATTCAGGAAAAATTCAGATTTTTTCGCACAAACAAAATTTACCTGAAGAACAAATGAAACTTCTAAAAATGATAGACATAGGAGATATGGTAGGTTTTACAGGAAAAATAAGAAGAACACCAAGAGGAGAATTATCAATAAAATCTTTTAATATAAAACTTCTTGCCAAAGCATTATTACCGTTACCTGAAAAATTCCACGGATTAACAGACGTAGAAACCCGCTATCGCCAAAGATATGTTGATATGATTGTAAACGACGAAGTTAGAGATACATTCAGAAAAAGAAGTTTAATAATTCAAAAAATAAGACAATTCTTAAATGAACAAGACTTTCTTGAAGTAGAAACTCCAATGCTTCATCCGCAAGCATCAGGAGCAAATGCAAGACCGTTCTTAACTCATCACAATACCCTTGATATGGATATGACATTAAGAATAGCCCCTGAATTATACCTAAAACGCTTAATGGTAGGCGGTTTAAGTGAAAAGATTTTTGAAATCAACAGATGTTTCAGAAACGAAGGAATAGATATTCGTCACAATCCCGAATTTACAATGATTGAACTATATCAAGCATACGTAGACTACAACGAAATGATGGTACTTTTAGAAAATATGGTAAGCTATGTTGCTAAAGAAGTTCTTGGAACAACAAAAATAACATACGGCGAACATGAAATTGACCTTACTCCGCCATGGGACAGAAAAACAATGCTTGGAGCAATAAAAGAGTATACAGGAGTTGATTTTAGCGACTGTTTCACTGTTGAAGATGCAAAAGAAAGAGCAAAATCAATAGGTATTCATGCAGAAGATGCCGATAATTGGGGAAAAGTTATTGATGCAGTGTTTGAAGAAAAAGTTGAACCAAATTTAATTCAACCTGTACACATAATTGATTATCCGAGAGATATATCACCACTTGCAAAAGTGCACAGAGATAACGACAGATTAACAGAACGTTTTGAAACACGTGTCAATGGATGGGAAATTGCAAATGCATTTTCTGAATTAACAGACCCTATAGACCAAAGATACAGATTTGAAGCACAAGCGTTGGCAAAAGCAAACGGAGATGAAGAGGCATGTGACATTGACGAAGATTACATTACCGCCTTGGAATACGGTCTTCCTCCTTGTGGAGGCCTTGGCATGGGTATTGACAGATTAGTTATGCTTTTGACAAATTCTCCTTCTATTCGTGATGTTATCGCATTTCCGACAATGAGAAAAAATTAAGATAACTATATACAACAATGTCACCCTGAATTTATTTCAGGGGCTTACCAATAACATATTCTGAAACACACTTTGCTATGGCTTTGGATACAAGTTCACCAGTACCAATTTTACTGAGGCCGTTCGTTTTGTAGAGTTCAGAATGACATGACATAATATTAAATTAAAACTTAAAACATACAAATAAAAGGGCCTGTTTGGTCAATAATTTAAACAAATTAATCCAAACAGGCCCTAAAATTACATTATTTATATTATTAAAATAATAACAAAAAATTATATAATAGCCGTATGAGTATTCAAGATTTGGCCGAATATTTAGACTACCTGGATGTAGAAAGAGGACTTTCGCAAAACACTATAGATGCTTACAGAAGAGATTTAGAGGCATTTATTGAATTCTGCGAAAATAAGTTTTCTACAGATATAAAAAATATTTCAAGACTAATTGTAAATACGTATCTTAGAGAGCTGCATGAAAAGCACTATAATCCGACAAGTATTTCAAGAAAAATAGCCTCACTAAGAGGTTTTTACAAATGGCTTAGTGCAAACGAACTTATAACATCAAATCCGATAGATACAATAGAAATGCCAAAACTTCCTCAACGATTACCTAAAATTTTAACGGTAAATGACGTAAAACAAATGCTTTCGGAAAATTTAAATCCGCTTGAAAAAGTTGAACTGGAACTTCTGTACGGCTCAGGTCTGCGTGTAAGCGAGCTTGTAGATTTAAAAACAAACAGTTTTGACCTTTCACAAAAATACCTCATAGCCCGTGGTAAAGGTTCAAAAGAAAGAATAGTACCTTTTAATAAAATTTCTGCAAAAGCAATTGAAGATTATTTAAAAATACGTGATTTTATAATGAAAAAATTTCATCTGGATACAAAAAATTTTTTAATAAACAACAAAGGCAGATTTGTAACAAGACAGGATATATACAAATTTATTCATAAACTGGGAGAAAAATTCCACAAAAACATATCTCCTCATACAATGCGTCACAGTTTTGCAACACATTTACTTGAAAACGGTGCAGATTTAAGGGTTGTACAAGAACTTTTAGGTCACAGCGATGTATCCACAACCCAACTATATACTCATATCAGTAAAAAACGCTTGAAAGAAGTTTATTTTGCAATAAATGGTACAGAACAATGAACATAACAGCAGGAAAACTTAAAGGAAGAAAATTAATAACTCCTGACACAGACCTTGTAAGACCAACTCTTTCCAAAGTCCGAATGGCCTTGTTTAACGTGCTGCAATCTTACGTCGAGTTTGAAAATTCAAAATTTTTAGACATGTACGGAGGTTCCGGAATTATGGGATTAGAAGCCTTATCAAGAGGCTTTAAATCTGTTACCGTAATAGAAAAAGACAGAAAAATTTTTCAAATAATAAAAAAGAATTATGAATTATTAAATCAAAATGCAGAATTTCATAATATAGACACCTTGAAATTCAAAACAGACGAAACATTTGACGTAATATATATTGACCCGCCATACTACGCAGGGGTTTACGAACAAACATTAAAAATCATGCCAAAATTCAAAATATGTGTAATAGAACATCCCGAAGACATTGAAATAACGGGATTTAATATTTTAAAACAAAAGAAATACGGCGATAAAATACTAACATTTTTAACAAAATAAAAGGAAACGAAAGGAAATTCCCGTCAAAACACAACAGAGAATAAAAATATGATACTTATATACAAGTTTACACAAATAATAAAATTCAAATTTAAAGACATTTCAGGAATAGTAATTTAAGATAAGGCGGGGCGGTTTAAAAACCGCCCCGCCTTACACGTTACCATTTCACATAAAATAAAAAGGCCTTTGAAAATCAAAAGCCTGAAGATTGTTTATAAAAACCGTATGATAAAGCTTAAAGCATAATGACATCCGATTTTTATATTAAATTTTTATAGTTATCAATAATTATTTTACTAATTCTTTGAATTTTTTACCTGCTGAGAAAGCTGGAACAGTTTTAGCAGCGATTTTTAATTCTTTACCAGTTTGAGGGTTTCTGCCCATTCTAGCTGCTCTTTTACGTGGTTCGAAAGTACCAAAACCAACTAAAGTAACTTTTTTTCCTTTAGCAACTGTTTTTTCAACAGTTTCTAATGTAGCTGCTAATACGTCAGCAACTGTTTTTTGTGATAATTTAGATTTTTTTGCAACTTCTTTTACTAATTCTTCTTTGTTCATTTTTTCCTCCTTATTTATTGAACAACTGACATCCCAAACATAATGAACTTAGTACTCCTAAAATAATCATAAGCTATAAGCGTTATATAATCTGGATTTGTGTCATGTATGTACTTATTATACCTATTCCTATTTGTTTTGCAAGTTTTTTTTAGCAAAAAACATGAAATATTAAAAAATATTAATAATACTATTATTTGTAGTAATCCTGTTTAATACGTGCAAATTGAATATTTTTATAGAAATGTCTTAAAATTTTCGGATAAGTATAACCTTGTTTAGCAAGGTTATTAGCACCATGCTGAGACATGCCTATGCCATGACCGTTTTTTTTCACATTAGAGTCATATGATGGTACGGATTTTATATAAGGCAAATCCCTTGTCCAGACATCACTTGCATTTTTAGTTTGGCCGCCTGCGGATGCGGAATAATATGCAGGAATAATCTTTAAATCATAAATAATAACGACACTTTCCGTATCTTTAACAGCACGGTTGGTACTTAATTTTTCTGCGGATGCACCGCCATAAGCCTGGTCTTCGGGAGTATCTTTAAGGTCATATCCTTGAGAAGCTCTTTTACCCAGATTTGCAAGGGCATAACTTCTTGCCGCAACTGCCTGAGCCTTAAGAGCCTCATATTCCCATGTGGATGGCATTTCAGAGGGAACTACTCCTCTTATATAATCTTCTATATTCAATTTATTTATAACATTTAACCGCCCGTTTATATTAATTATTCTAAGCTCGCCTCTGTACCATCTGTTTTTAGCTCTTACAAAACCGTTTGATGAAACAGGGATTATAGCTATCTGATTTGTTTTTAAATTGTAATAATCATTTTTATATTTTAATGCAATCAAGTTTTTGTAAGACTTAAATTCGTAATTTTGCATTCCGTCAAGCGTATAAAGCAGCCTGTTGTTATTTACATTAATAATAGATGCCTCAGTAGAAGACCCTACTTTTGCTGAGACCATGCCGGTTTGAAGTCCAATTTTTATAGCGAAAGCGGGACTTTGAAAAATTATTATAAGAAATAAACAAATAAATATTTTCTTCATCAATTAATATTATAATTCAATTAAATTTTTAGTTAACAAAAAAACATGTTACAATAGACAAAAGGATAAAACATGACACAATTAATGACAGAAACAAAAATATTGCATATAGACGAACCATTGGAACTTGACTGCGGGAAAGTTTTAAAGGAATATAACATTGCGTATGAAACATACGGAGAACTAAATACAAACAAAGACAATTGTATTTTGTTACTGCATGCTCTAACAGGAAATGCCCATGCCGCAGGATATCACACAGGCGACAAAAAGCCCGGCTGGTGGAACGAAATGGTCGGCAGCGGAAAAGCGTTTGATACCGACAAATACTTTGTAATTTGTTCAAACATTTTAGGCGGCTGCAGCGGAACTACAGGGCCAAATTCAATAGACCCTGCTACAGGAAAGCCATACGGACTGACCTTTCCGGTAATAACAATTGAAGATTCTGTAAGAGTTCAAAAAAAATTAATTGACTATTTCGGAATAAAAAGTTTGATTGCTGCGGGCGGTTCAATGGGCGGCATGCAAGCAATAGAATGGTCAATAAGCTATCCTGATTATGTAAAATCAACCATAATAATTGCATCTACCTCAAAGCTTTCAGCACAGGCGATAGCCTTTAATGCGGTAGGCAGAAATGCAATTCTTTCAGACGAAAACTTTAATAACGGGAACTACTATAACAACAGTAATTTCCCGGAAAAGGGTCTTTCTATAGCAAGAATGATAGGCCACATAACATACTTGTCAGAAGATTCAATGCACAGCAAGTTTGCAAGAAATTTGCAGGATAAAGACAAATTTGACTTTGATTTTAACGTCGAATTTCAGGTAGAAAGCTATTTACAGCATCAAGGACAAATTTTTGTAGACAGATTTGATGCAAACAGCTATTTATATATAACAAAGGCATGCGACTACTATGATGCCTCATTAAAATACGGCAGTTTAGAAAAGGCCTTTGAACGTACAAATTCAAAATTTTTAATAATATCGTTTTCATCGGATTGGCTGTTCCCGTCAAACCAGGCCAAAGAAATAGTAAACGCATTAATCAAACAAGGAAAAGATGTTTCTTATCTGGAAATACAATCTTCAGCGGGTCATGATGCGTTTTTATTGGAATTTGAAAAACAAACAAAAGTAATTAAGAGCTTTTTAAAATAAATTAAATATAGAATTTGTAAGATTTTACTTTGCAATTAAAAGAATAGAGACATAATACCAAAAAGATTTGTAACAAAATCTTAACATTTAACATAAAAGCATGTTATATTTGGGTTTTAATGTGGCATAAGAAAGATATAAGCATGTAAATTGTCACAATGGTGTTATTTCACCCCGAATATAACAATACCAAAAGGATACGGTATGAGCCCATTGAAAAAGGATTTTAACTTTTAGGCAATTTAGCGAGAGTAAAATGTGAACTTTCTAGTAAAAAACAATAAAAAGTTATTGTAAGATATAGTAAAAGTACACGGATGTAACAAATTGAAAGGAGATCAATTCTATGGCTATTACGATTAACACAAACATGTCTTCACTTATTGCACAAAAATCATTGAACTCTGCAACGGGTGTGATGAATACTGCAATGGAAAGATTGTCGACAGGTTTGAGAATAAATTCATCAAAAGATGATGCAGCAGGTAGTGCGGTAGCAACAAAATTAGATTATAAAATCAGCTCATTGGCTGTAGCAGAAGATAACGCTCAAATGGGAGCTTCTTTACTTGAAACTGCTGAAGGAACTTTGGAC
>JAFVDH010000043.1 GCA_017478515.1 bacterium | reverse complement strand
CTTTAAACAGAACAGTAAAAAAAGATATCAGAAGAAAATCATTAAAAGGAATAATGCAAGAATCATTTTTTCACGGAGCAAGCTACTTAGGAGCAAACTTCATCGCATAATCCTAAAAGAAGAATTAAAACACGAGGAAAATGAAAAGGTATTTGGTTTACAACAGTGACTTACATAGTCCCTTTTTTATTGCAAAAAATTTAAAATATTATGATTGTTAACTTTTGTAAATATGAATTTTAAAACGGCTGAAACTCAAGTATAATTACCTATATGATATGATATGATATGATATGATGGGATGGGGTGTACTAAAGCCTTTTGAACATTTTGCCGATAAAAATATTACTAAATACAATAATAGGAGTATTTTTATGACAACAATTAACAGTCAAAATGCAGTTATTAATTCTAATGTTAAAAAGAATAATGTTTCAAATGAATTAAATAATAACAATAAAACTTCTTCTGTAAATGAACAAACAAAATCATATGGTGTTACAAATGTATCGGATGATTCTCCTGAGATGATAATTACTGATGATGCAAGTGATGTTAATGAAGCTAAAGATGAAGTTACATCTATGAAAGAAAATGGTGCAAATCTTGCAGAGATGTCAAGAAAGTTACTTGAAATGGCGGATACCAGTATACAAAATGTAGGAAAATCTAAAGCGGAAGTTTCTTTTATAGCTGAAAATTTAACAAGTGAATGTGAAGAAGTTAAAAAATATAATGAACAGGCTTTGAAAAAAGAAGAGAATGAAATAAATAATCTAAAAAACCAAATAGAATCAAATAATAAAAGGCTGGAAGAATTATCTAATAAAGAGAAAAACGGACAAAATTTATCTTCGTCTGAGAAATCTGAAATGAAATCTTTAGATAATATTAATAATACTCTTTCAAATCGATTAAATAACAGAAAAGATGTAACTGTAAATTTAGATGCTTCTGATATTGATAACATGGCTGCTAAACTTTCTGAGGCAACGGGTGTGGCTCAAGATGCGACAGAAGTTGCTGATGAAATGATTGATTATAGTAATGATTTACAAAAAATGAATGTAAATGAATATATATCACAAGGAGATTTTGATTGTAATATTAGTAAATCTACAGCAAAAATAGTAAAAGATGTGGTAGGAGCTGTACATCTTGCAGTTGGAAAATATATTGGTTATGAGGCTCTTGAACTTGCTGATGAAGTAGTAGATGTTGCTTTTGAAAAAAATATAGAAATTGCCGATAAAAGCAGTCTTAATAATCTGGCTAACAAAGATTACGGTCAAGTTGAAAAATACGTTGAAGATTATAAAGGCAACTATCACAAAGATGGCAAAACATATTCTAACGTAACTGTTGACGGCAAAATGAAAAACGCTGACAAATTAAAACAAAGTTAAATCTAAAACTATAGAATTGGATAAAGAAAAAAATTAGAAGTTTAATGCATTATCTAAATCTGCAATAATATCTTCAACATCTTCCAAACCCACAGATATTCTCATAAAATCTTCGCCAATTCCGCATTCTTTCATTTGTTCGGCGGTTAATTGTCTGTGTGTTGTTAGTGCGGGATAGGTTATTATTGAACGGCTATCGCCTATATTTGTTGCATGGATTAAAAGTTTTACGCTTTCAATAAATTTTGTTCCTTGTTCTTTTCCGCCCTTTATTCCAAAGCTTACTATTGATGAGGCCCCTTTTGGCAAGTATTTTTCTGCTAAATCATAATATTTATCGTCTTTGAGTTTCGGATAGTTAACCCAGGTTACATTTTTATGGTTTTTTAAATATTCAGCAACTTGCAATGCTGTTTTAGAAACTTTTTCCATTCTTAAGGATAATGTTTCCAAACCTTGCAATATCAAAAATGAATTGAACGGGCTTATACAGCAGCCCAAATCTCTTATTATTTGGGCTCTGGCTTTAACTATATATGCTGATTTTCCGAAATTTTCAACATATTTTATTCCGTGATAGCTTTCATCGGGTTCTGTAAGTTCAGGAAATTTTCCTGATTTTTCCCAATCAAAATTACCGCTATCAACTATAACTCCGCCCATACATGTACCATGTCCGCAAACATATTTTGTTAATGAGTGAACAACTATATCCGCACCATATTTTATCGGTTGGCAAAGATATGGTGTTGGTATTGTATTATCAACTATTAGCGGAATTTCGTATTTATGTGCCAACTTTGAAAGTTTCTCTATGTCCAAAATTCTTAGTGACGGATTATTTAAAACTTCTGCAAAAATACATTTTGTTTTTTCATTAATATAATGTTCAAAATCTTCTATTTTTTCTGAGCAGACAAGGTTTACTTTTATTCCCAATTTTCTTAAGGTTACGTCAATTAAATTAATAGTTCCGCCGTACATATTTGAAGATGCGATGATTTCGTCTCCGGATTTAAGAATATTTAAGAGAGCAATAGTTGATGCGGATTGTCCTGAGGCCACGCATAATGCCCCTATTCCGCCCTCTATTGCCGCAAGTCTTTCTTCCAAAACCTGTGTTGTCGGGTTCGATAATCTTGTATAAATATCTCCTTCGGCTTTTAAATCAAACAAATCTGCCGAATACTGTACACTTTCAAAACTAAATGCGGTTGTTTGGTATATAGGTACAGGCGGAGTATTTTTATTGTTTTCAGGTTTATGTGAACCTTGAACGCATATTGTATCAAATTTCATTTTTTATCTCACATTCATTTTTATAATATCAGAAACCCAGGGAATGTAAGAGTATTTGCCCTGTAAGGAGGTTATGATTAAATAGAATAACACTGCATAGCAGCACATTCCGATAAATGAAAATCCAAATACAATATCTATTGTTAAATAGTAAATAATCATTGTTGTTATTTTGTTTATAAACGGTATAAACAAAAGGATATTGCATATTAATCCTGTAAATACACAGAGCAGATAATATCCTATAGAAATAAATATAGATTGAAATATATGATATTTTAAAAACGGTTTAATATTTCTTTTGGTCAAAACCATAATTATAATATATATAAAACCTACAAACCCCATTGATAAATAGCTTAGTGCAGAAACAAGTTTTTCCATAAAATATGGTTTATCAGGGTTTAATCTGTAATTATTGTTATTATACATGTTCCAATAATTCTCCGGCTCTTTTTTCTACTATATAGTCTTCCAGCAAGTTAATATAAACCAGTTTATATTCATCGTTTTCCGGTTCTAAGTTTGAAACATATCTATACGCTCTTAAAGCATCTTCTATTCTGTCATCCATATAATAAGTATTTGCAAGAAGAACTCTTGTGCTTGTATCGTATTCATTTAAGTTTAATGCTTTTTCATATGATTCAATGGCTTCTTTATACTTGCCAAGATTAGAATACAAGTTGCCTAAAAGAATATATGCATTTTTTTCTTTAGGATTATATTCAATAGCTCTGTTATAAATCTCAATTGCTCCGTCATAATCTTTAAAATCAGATTTAGCAATCGCATAGCAGATATACGTTTTATAGTTATCTCCCGGAAGATTTAGTGAAAGTTCGAAGAATTCCCATGTTTTTTCAGCATTTTTTAATAAAGAATATGTATTTGCCAAACAAATTGTTACTGTTTTATTTTCCGGTGCAACTTCATATACTTTTAAATAGTGATATAATGCTGTTTCGTAGTCGAATAATTTAAAGTTAACATTACCTAAATCAACGTTTGCTGTTAAGTTATTCGGATCTATTGAAAGAGCTTTTTCATAATAAGCTTTTGCCTCTACATAGTCTTCAAAATCATGATACAGCATTGCAATTGCATTATAAATATCAGGTGATTTGGTGTTAAAATCTAATGCTCTGTTGTAGTAACGAAGCGATTTAGAAAAATTCTTAAGTTCTGCGTAAGCATTTCCAAGGTTATAATAAACAAGATAATTTGTAGGATTTACATCAAGTGCTTTGTTGTAATAACTCAACGCTTTACGGAAATCCTTACTGTAAAAATAGATACTTCCTAAATTAAGCAGAGCGTTAACATCATTAGGCTGTATACTCAGCAAACTTTCATAAACAGATGCAACTTTATCAAAATTATCATCTAATGCGTATAAATTTGCTAAAGTATGATAATGGTCAGGATTTGTCGGCTCCATAGCCATTTTCATAATGGTTTCGTTTATTTGTTGTGTAATATCATTCATTTCTACCATACTTAAATTTTACCCTATAATTTTATTTTAGCAAATTATTAATATCAGTTTATATTAATTATATTCGCATTAAATAATATATTTAGTGGAATTTTAATTAAGTTCTTTGTATTCCGAATATTCTTCGGAGTCCTCTTTCCATTGCTCTTCAGGAATACTGAACGCATGATTCCAGAATTTTTCTATCATATAAGTTTCTCTTTCTTCTCTGTGAAGAATATGAACAATTACATCTCCAAAATCCACAAGATTCCATCTGTTTTTCATATCTCTTTCCACTCCTTTCGGAAGTCTTTTGAAAAGAGTTTTAATTCTATCCTGTAAAGTTTCTGTCATGGCTTTGACCTGTGTTGGAGAGTCGCCTGATGCTATAACAAAGAAGTCTGCAAGTGAAGATACTTGACTTATATCTAAAATTACAATATTTTTTGCTAATTTATCATCAAGAATTCTTGCTGTAACAGAGGCAAATTTTTTTGTAGAAATATCTTCTGTCATTTAGTCCTCCATCATATCAATTCTTTTTTGATGGCGTCCGCCCTCGTATTCTGTTGTCAACCATATATCTACAATATCGAGTGCTAAGCCTTGACCTGTTACTCTTTCACCCATGCATAAAATGTTTGAATTATTATGCTGGCGGGTTGCTTTTGCAGAGAATGTATCTCCGCATAATGACGCTCTTATTCCCTTTATTTTGTTTGCGACTATAGAAACGCCTATTCCTGTTCCGCAAATTATTATTCCTTTTTCATATTCACCATCTGCAACTTTATGTGCTACTTTTTTGGCATATATTGGATAGTCGCAAGACTCAAATGTATATGTTCCCACATCTTCTACTTCGTAATCCAATTCTTTTAGATGCTCTATAACTTTGTTTTTTAGGTTCAAACCGCCATGGTCGCAGCCTATAACTATTCTTTTTCCTGTCATTGTTTCCTCTTTCCTATTTAAAATTTTTATTTGTTTTCTCTCAATATATTTTCAATTTAAATCCTATGCAAAGTCAATATAAACGAAGTATTATTGTTTGCATTTGCATTTACATTCTTTTTCCAATGTATTAACACGTTTTTCTAAATCATCAATACGTTTTGACAAGTCACGATTAACTTCTATTAACGCATTAATTCTATCTTCTGCAAGGTTTAGTCTTACTATATAATCTTGGAATTTAGATTTTAAACTTTCATATAATTTGTCCAAATCTTTTATAGCATTGAACATTGTATATATAATATTTTCCTGAGATATTGACAGATATCCGTCATTGCCTTTTTTTACCGCAAAAGGAATAACTTTTTCGACATCCTGAGCTATAAGTCCTATTTTTTGTGTTTCAGGGTCATTTTTGTATGTGTATTTGTATATGTCAAGTTTTTTGACTTCTGCAAGTCCTGTATTTGCAAAACCCTCAATATTTTTAAGTCTTTTATCGGAAATGATATGCATTTGTCCGTATAATGTACCGTAAATGATAGTGTTAGTTGAGCCCGGAGAGGTTCTGTTTCTTATTTCGTTTGTATACAGGTAATTAGTATAAGTATGTGTTCCGACTGCTAAGTTTGTACCGACATTGGCATATGTGCCGATAACGGCATATGAGCCTGTTGTTAAATAAGTTCCCGCAGTTATGTTTGAATTTGCAGTGATGTTGCCTGCTGTTCTAAAAGAGGCTCCAGTACCGCTATCTTTATTGTCAGCACCTGTTTCGACGTATACACTTCCTGCGTGCAGAAATATATTTCCTGCACCAGAACCTACAATTGTTTCAACGGTATTGTTATTTGTTGTAAATCCGTTTGGTATTGTTGTGTTTCCTGAATTATAACCAAAGCATGATTTATATCCTCCGGTTATTACTCCGCAGGCATTATATCCAATACCTGTGTTATAACTTCCTCCGGCATTGCTGTACAATGAATAAGTTCCGAGACTTGTATTTCCTGTACCTGTTGTTAATGAATATCCTGCTCTTTGACCAACTATGTTGTTATAACTTCCGCTTGTCAGAATTCTTAAAGTTTCTGAACCGATACCTACGTTATTTGAACCTGCTCCGTTTCCGCTGTATAATGCCTGATATCCTAAAGCTATATTCTGATTACCTGTTTTGGCATTTGCATAATATGCTTGATACCCGATACTTGTATTGTTACTTCCTGTTGTATTACTTAGCCCGGCATAAGCTCCAAAAGCCGTATTTCCTGCACCGGAACTATTATTATAAAGTGCCTGATGACCTGTGGCTGTGTTATCCGTACTTGTTGAATTTGCAAGTGCGTATCTTCCAAGACCTACATTGTAATTACCTGTTGAATTTGTTGTTAATGCAATTTCTCCGACAGCAATATTATCCAGTCCTGTAGTGTTATTATATAAGGCATTTGAGCCGATACCTATATTGTGATTGGCTGTAGTTGTTTTTCCAAGTGTTTGAGGCCCTATGGCAATATTAATTCCGCCTGTGTTTACACTTCTCAAAGCTCCGTTTCCCAATCCTACATTACTGCTTCCAGAAGTTAGACTTATTAGAGAATTTTCTCCCATGCTTATGTTGTTACTTCCTGTAACAGCAGACGGAAATGGGTTTGGGCCAAATCCCATGTTATGACCGCTTTTAAATTTAATGTATCCTACGGTAGAATTGTTATACATCATTGCTATTTGAGAGCGTGATGTACTTTCAGGAATGTTTATGTATATTCTTCCGTTACCGTTGGAGTCTGGAGTTTGTGATGTACCTGTAAGTACACTTTGCGTTGAACTCGGTGATGCAAACCAAATGTCGGTATTATTTCTTGCAAGTTTCCATAAGCTTCCTCCGCCAGAACTTCCTCCGCCTGAGCCGCTTGTTTTCTTATTGGTTGTTACAGGCAGAATTGCCGCCATTACTATTGACAAAATCAAAAGTACTACCGTCATTTCTGCGATAGTAAATGCTTTTTTATTTTTGTTTTTTAATTTTAATAAAAGTTTGAACATGTTATTTAATATCAATTGTATCACATTGTATATATTAATAAAACAATTTTATATCTTAATTTTTAAATTTTAATTCCGAAAGTTACAAAAATAAACCTAAAATACAATTTTAGTAATGCTTAAAAACTTTTATTTTTGTTCAATATACCCACTTGACAGTCAAATGTTGAATTTAGGCGGAATTGGTAAACTTATTATATTGATTGTAAATTTTTGTAAAAATTTTTTAGTGTAAATTTTACATGATTTCTTGACTAATTATGTTCACGTAGTACCATTAAAATACATGCTCTCTCGGGCTGTAACAAAAATGTTAAGATATATAAATTTTTATAGTACGTACACAATATAATATAGAAAAAGGCGAGGTTAATAAATGTCGACAAAATTCGCAAAAAGAGTAACTCCGATGGGTATTCCTAGTACCAGATTGGATGATTTACCTGATCTTATTGAAGTGCAAAAAAAATCGTTTGAATGGTTCTTAAAAGAGGGTTTGAAAGAAGAATTGCTGTCTTTCTCTCCTATTAAAGACTATACAGGACGTTTAGAATTACACTTTTTACCAAATTACACTTTTGATAATGCAAAATATTCTATTGAAGAAGCAAGAATTCACGATACTACTTACGCAAAACAATTACGTGTAATGGTTAGATTAGTTAACCGTGATTCAGGGGAAATTAAAGAACAAGAAGTTTATATCGGTGATATCCCTACAATGACCGATAAAGGTACTTTCATTGTTAACGGTGCGGAACGTGTTATCGTTTCTCAAATCGTTCGTTCTCCTGGTGTTTATTTCAAAAGAGAAGTTTCACCTACAGGTAAACGTTTGTACAATGCTACAATCATTCCTAATCGTGGTGCTTGGATTAAGATTGAAACAGATGCTAACGATTTAATTCACGTTAAAATTGATAAAAACAGAAAAATTTTGGCTACTACATTATTAAAGGCTATGGGTTTATCTGTTGCTGAAATGGAAGCATCTTTCACTCACTTTGAATTCTTAAAGAAAACATTGGAAAAAGATACAACAGAAACTACTGATGATGCATTAATCGATGTTTACAAAAAACTAAGACCCGGTGACCCTGCATCTGCACAAGGCGGACGCCAAATTATTGAAGCTCGTTTCTTTGATGAAAAGAAATACGATATCGGTCGTGTAGGTCGTTATAAATTAAATAAAAAATTGAACTTGAATATCCATGCGTCTCAAAGAACATTGACTATTCAAGATATCGTTACAACAATCGAATATTTAATCAATTTGACTTATGATGAAGGAACGGTTGATGATATTGACCACTTAGGTAACAGAAGAATCCGCTCTGTTGGCGAATTGTTACAAAACCAATTCAGAGTAGGTTTAAGCCGTATTGAAAGAATTGTTAAAGAAAGAATGACTCTTCAAGACAGTGAAACATTAACACCGTTGAACTTATTGAATACAAAACCTCTTGTGGCATCATTGAAAGAATTCTTTGGAAGTTCTCAATTGTCACAATTCATGGACCAAATTAATCCTTTGGCTGAATTGACACACAAAAGACGTATTTCAGCTTTAGGGCCGGGTGGTTTACAAAGAGAAAGAGCAGGATTTGCTGTTCGTGATATTCACCCGTCACACTACGGACGTATTTGTCCGATAGAAACTCCCGAAGGTCCTAACGCAGGTTTGATAGGTTCTTTGGCTACTCACGCAAGAGTTAACGATTATGGTTTCATCGAATCACCTTTCTTCGTTGTTAAAGACGGCGTTGTAACAGATGAAGTTGTTTATATGACAGCAGATGAAGACGAAAACTATCGTTGTGCTCCTGCCGATGTTCAACTTACTAAAGATAACAGATTTAAAGATGCTAATGTTCCTGTTCGTTATCGTTCGGAATTCATCATGTGTGAATCTTCTAAAGTTGACTTCGTCGGTGTTTGCCCTATTCAAATTATCTCAGTTGCGACATCAATGATTCCGTTTATTGAACACGATGACGCCAACCGTGCATTGATGGGTTCAAACATGCAACGTCAATCTGTACCTCTTTTGATTACTCAAAGACCTGTTGTTGGTACTGGTATGGAAAGACGTGTTGCTAAGGATTCAGGTATGGTTATCGTATCTGATTGCGACGGTACTGTTGAAAGAGTTGTTGGTGAAGAAATTGTTGTAAGAGATGTTTATAACGTTCCTCACCTATATCAACTTATGAAATATGTAAGAAGTAACCAAGATACTTGTATTAACCAAAAACCTATCGTAAAAGAGGGTGATAAGGTTAAGGCAGGTGATATTCTTGCTGATGGTGCATCAACATGCGGTGGTGAACTTTCTTTAGGTAAAAATGTTCTTGTAGCATATATGCCTTGGGAAGGATATAACTTCGAAGATGCTATCTTGCTTTCTGAAAGATGCGTTCACGATGATATATTTACATCAGTTCACATTGAAAAATTAGAAATAGACGCAAGACAAACAAAACTTGGCCCTGAAGAAATTACACGTGAAATTCCGAATGTTTCTGAAGATGCTTTAAGACACTTGGATGAAAGAGGAATTGTTCGTATCGGGGCAAGAGTTTATGCAGATGATATCCTTGTAGGTAAAGTAACTCCAAAAGGTGAATCTGAACATCCGCCTGAAGAAAAACTGTTAAGAGCAATCTTCGCAGAAAAAGTAAGAGCCGTAAAAGATAATTCTTTAAGAGTTCCTCACGGCGAAGGCGGTAGAGTACTTGATGTTAAGGTATTTGACAGAGAAAAAGGTGATGAATTACCACCTGGTGCAAATACAGTAATCAGAGTATATATTGCTCAAAAACGTAAAGTATCTGTAGGTGATAAACTTTCAGGACGTCACGGTAACAAAGGTATCGTATCAAGAATTCTTCCAAAAGAAGATATGCCATTCTTACCTGATGGTACTCCTATTGATGTTGTGTTGAACCCTCTTGGTGTTCCGTCTCGTATGAACGTTGGTCAAACATATGAACACTTATTAGGTTTAGCATCATACTTGACAGGTAATTATTACGAAGCACCGTCATTTGACGAAAGATACGGAGAAAACCAATCAGAAATCGCAACAAAAGCAGAACTTTTAAGAGGTATAAAAGAATCAGGCTGTGATTGGGTTGGCGAAGACGGTAAAGTAAGATTGATAGACGGACGTACAGGTGAACAATTTGATGAACCTGTAGCAGTCGGATTAACATATATCTTGAAACTTGTCCACCTTGTAGACGATAAAATTCACGCTCGTTCTACAGGCCCATACTCATTGGTAACACAACAACCTTTAGGTGGTAAAGCTCAATTCGGCGGACAAAGATTCGGAGAAATGGAAGTTTGGGCTCTTGAAGCTTACGGTGCAGCTTACACTCTTCAAGAAATGCTTACAATTAAATCCGATGATGTTAACGGACGTAACAGAGCTTACGAATCAATCGTTAAAGGTGACAATATTCCAAGACCTGGTATCCCTGAATCATTTAAGGTTCTTGTAAGAGAATTACAAAGTATCGGTTTGGATATTACAGTTGCTAAAAAAGACGGTGTTGAAGTTGATTTGATGAGCGATATGGATGACTTGAGAAAGGCTGCTCCAAAACGTACATTGTCAGATATTGATTCTGAATTATTAAATATTAACTTTTTCGAAACACCAACAACATTTGGTGACTAGTCAATGAATAATTAAGTGCAAAATGTGAGCTTTGCTCACATTTTGCGAAAAAAATATATAAAGGAGAAATTAAATGTCAACAAGTATTGATTACTTTGATTATATACAGATAAGCATAGCTTCACCCGAACGTATTTTAAAATGGTCTTACGGTGAAGTTACTAAGCCTGAAACAATTAATTACCGTACATTAAAACCTGAAAGAGACGGTTTATTCTGCGAAAGAATTTTTGGGCCTACAAAAGACTGGGAATGCTATTGTGGAAAATATAAAAGAGTTCGTCATAAAGGTATAATCTGCGAAAGATGCGGTGTTGAAGTTACAGATTCAAAAGTTCGTCGTCACAGAATGGGTCACATTAAACTTGCTGCCCCTGTTTCTCATATCTGGTTCTTAAAAGGTATTCCGTCTTATATGGGACTTTTACTTGATATGTCGTTAAAAGATTTAGAACAAGTTATTTACTTCAATAACTATGTTGTAATTGACGGCGGCGAAAGTGATTTCAAAAAATACCAGCTTTTAGGCGAAGATGAGTACGAAGATTACGTTATGGAACACGAAGATACAACTTTGAAAGTTGGTATCGGTGCAGAAGCCATTAAAGAATTAATCGGAGAAATTGATATTAATAAATTGGCTGAAGAAATTAGAGCAGAATTAAATGCCGGCGTAACTTCGGTTCAAAAGAAATCAAAATTAATTAAAAGATTAAGATTGTTAGACAGCTTAATTTCAAGCGAAACAGACCCAACATGGATGATAATGGATGTAATTCCTGTAACACCACCTGATTTAAGACCTATGGTACAATTAGACGGCGGACGTTTTGCAACTTCAGACTTAAACGATTTGTACAGACGTGTAATTAACAGAAACAACCGTTTACAAAGACTATTGGAAATGGGTGCACCTGAAATTATCGTAAGAAACGAAAAACGTATGTTACAAGAAGCTGTTGATGCCTTGATTGATAACGGACGCAGAGGAAGAACAGTAGTAGGCCCTAATAACAGACCTCTAAAATCACTATCTAATATTATTGAAGGTAAACAAGGTCGTTTCCGTCAAAACTTGTTAGGTAAACGTGTTGACTACTCAGGCCGTTCTGTTATCGTTGTAGGCCCGTCATTGAAATTGAACCAATGCGGACTTCCTAAAGAAATGGCTATCGAATTGTTTAAACCATTTGTAGTAAATAAATTGATTGAACGTGGTTATGTTCAAAATATTAAATCAGCAAAGAAAAGAATTGAACGCTCAGAACCTATCGTATGGGATATCTTGGAAGAGGTAATCGACGGGCACCCTGTATTACTAAACCGTGCCCCAACCTTACACAGATTAGGTATTCAAGCGTTTGAACCAAAACTTGTAGAAGGACGTGCAATCCAATTACATCCTCTTGTATGTACAGCATTCAACGCTGACTTCGACGGAGACCAAATGGCTGTCCATGTTCCTTTATCAATAGAAGCCCAAACAGAGGCAAGAATGTTGATGTTAGCATCAAATAATATCCTTGCTCCTGCAACAGGTAAACCTATTATTACACCATCTCAAGACATGGTTATGGGTATGTACTATTTGACTCTTATTAAAGATGAAAATATGCAGGCTCAACACTATTTCTACAATTTCCAAGATGCTATATCAGCTCTTGAAGTAGGTGTGATAAAACTTCACGATAAAATCATAGTTCGTGATGAACATGGAAAACGTTTTGAAACTACAGCAGGCAGAATTATTTTCAACGAAGCTGTAAGAAAAGCACTTGTATAGAAGTTAGGTAAGGATAATAAAATATGGAAAATATGTACACACAAATAAAAAATGCTCCCGAATTCATTAATAAACAAATGGATAAAAAAGCATTAAACAAGCTATTATCACAAATTTATCTTGAATACGGCGGAGCAAAAGCGGCAGAACTTGCTAATACATTGAAAAACTTAGGTTATCATTACGCAACAAAATCAGGCGTAACAATTTCAATTTCAGACTTGTCAGTTCCTGCATCTAAAAAAGACTTATTAAAAGAGGCAGAAGAAGAAATTGAAAAGTCTACAACCCGCTACTTGAAAGGTGAAATTACCGAAGTAGAAAGATATACAAAGGTAATTGACACATGGTCTGAAACAACAGCAAGATTGACGGCTCAAGTAGTAGAAAACTTCGATAGATTAAACCCTGTATATATGATGGCATTCTCAGGTGCGAGAGGTAACTTATCACAAGTATCACAATTGGTTGGTATGCGTGGTTTGATGGCAGATGCACAAGGTCAAATCATCGACTTGCCTATTAAAGCAAACTTTAAAGAGGGGCTATCTTGTACAGAATACATCATTTCATCATACGGTGCAAGAAAAGGTCTTGTAGATACTGCGTTGAAAACAGCTGACTCAGGTTACTTAACAAGACGTCTTGTAGACGTTGCTCAAGATGTTATTATTCGTGATACTGATTGTCATGGTACTAAGCATATTAAATTAAAAGGTATTACTGACGGCGGTGTTATAATTGTTCCTCTAATCGACAGATTATTGGGAAGAACAATTGCTCAAGATATCGTTGATACTGACGGAACACTTCTTGTAGCAAATAACACAACTTTAGGCCGTGAAGATATAGAAAAAATTCGCCACTTAAATCTTGAAGAATTAGATGTTCGTTCAGGTTTAACTTGTGAATTAGAATACGGTGTATGCCAAAAATGCTACGGTTGGGCAATGACAACACAAAAACTTGTAGATGTCGGAGAAGCAATCGGTATTATAGCAGCACAATCAATCGGTGAACCGGGTACACAATTGACAATGAGAACATTCCACACCGGCGGTGTATTCAAAGGTTCGGGTGCTATGAAGACAGTTGAGGCTAAAGAAGCAGGTAAAGTGTCTTGTAAGCTTAAAACAAGAGAAATCAGAACCCGTCACGGGGATGTAGTAAAACTTTCTATCTACGAAGTTGAAGCAGAAATAGTAGGAGCTAAAAGAACTACAAAATATCACATTCCTGCCGGTGCAACAGTGTTCTTCACTGACGGAATGGAAGTAGAAAAAGGTTTCAAATTGGCTGAATACGAACCTGTATCACAAGGGGACGGTTCTCGTTTGACAGAAAAAGCTACAAAAGATATTACATCTGATTTGTCAGGTGAAGTTATATTTAAAGACTTTATTGCAGATGAAAAGAAAGACAGACAAGGTAACATTTCAAGAACAGCCAACAAACAAGGTATTGTATGGGTTCTTGGAGGTGACGTTTATAACTTGCCAAGCGGTTCAAAATTGCTTGTTAAAGACGGTCAAAAAATGAAAGAGGG
The DNA here is from genome assembly GCA_017478515.1 of bacterium. Taxonomy (GTDB): domain Bacteria; phylum Cyanobacteriota; class Vampirovibrionia; order Gastranaerophilales; family Gastranaerophilaceae; genus UBA791. Next base: position 19,062 of record JAFVDH010000043.1, on the reverse strand, counting down.
CGAAAAACTTGCCGAAACATTAACAATCTGCGAACACGGCGGTGAAGTTCGTGTCGGAGAAGACCTTGTTGTTGAAGAAACCAAATTTGAGGGTCAAAAAATTAAGAAGATTGTTCAAGGTAAAGAATTAACAATCGTAATTGCATCATTAATGCCTTCAAATGCAACATTTGAACAAACTAAAAAAGAACAGCTTTGGACTGTTGAAGCAACAGGCGAAAAATATATTGTAAAAGCTCCTGTTGATACTCCTGTTGAAAACGGTATGATTATTGCCGAATTGATTAACGGCGACTGCTCTGTTGAATCTTCAGGGGAAATTAAATATATTAACGTTGAAGTAGATGAAAATCAAATAATTACAAAATCAGGTGATGTAGTATTTATTCCTGAAGAAGTACACCAATTAAGCAAAGATGCATCTTTGAAAATGGTAGAATCAGGAACTTTCGTAACCGCCGGTACTGAAATTGTAAAAGACGTATACTGCCACTTAGATGGTATTGTTGAATTAAAAGAATACAACGATGTTATCCATGAGGCTGTAATCAGACCGGGTCAAATACATACATTATCAAGTGTTTCAGAATTAAAAGTTGAAGAAAATGAAGTAATCAAAAAAGGAACTGTTATTGCTGACGGTATTAAAGCAAAAGAAACTTCTATTGTTACGATAATGGATTCTGAAATGGATGATTTGGATATAGATGATTTGGATGAAGAACTTGATACATCGTTAAGTTTGGAAGAAGACAATATAACAGACCAACCTATCCAAATTCTTGTAAGACCTGTTCAAGTTATTAAAATTAAACCACAAGAAGTATCAATTAAATTTGATAAAACAGATGATTTGATTGATATAGTTCCTGTAACTCAATTGCAATACAAAGATGGTGCAAGAGTAAGAAATCTTGACGGTGCAACATTAACAAGAACAAGTTTGGTTCTTCAAATGCAAGGATATTTATCACACCTTAAAGGTATGGTAGAACTTGATAAAAATAATGATTTGAAAATCGTAGTATTAGAAACATTAATCGTACGTCGTGAAATAGAGGGCAATGCTAAATTGAATTCATCACTTCAAACAGAATTGCTTGTAAACCACGGTGACGTTATTGATCCAAAAACTCCTGTTGCAAAAACACAAGTTTTGGTAATTAATGACGGTGTTGCATCAATTAAAAAGGCTGAAGAAGATGCAAGAAGATTATTGTTAGTATGCGAAAACTTTGAATCAAAAGTTCCTGTATCAACAAAAGCAATCGTTAAAAAAGGCGATATGGTTAAATTAGAGGACTTACTAACTGAGGGAGGAGACAAATCTCCTGTTTCAGGTCAAGTAGTTGATGTAACAAAATCTGAAATAGTAATCAGAGAAGGCAGACCATATTTGATTAGCCCTGGTACACAATTATTGGTTGAAGAAAATTCGTTGGTACTAAGAGGCGATATGCTTGCGACATTATTGTACGAAAGACAAAAAACAGGCGATATCGTACAAGGTCTTCCGAGAGTAGAAGAACTTCTTGAGGGAAGAAAACCTAAAGATAGTGCGATTTTGGCAGAATATAACGGAGAGGCTGTTATAGAAACAGATGACGATATGCCAAGATTGTATTTACAATCAGAAGATGGAACAAGAACAGAAATAAAATTTGCAATAGATGCGAATATAGTTGTTCAAAATAAACAAAAAGTTAAAAAGGGTGACCCTCTAACAAGCGGCCCTCTAAATCCTCATGACGTTATGAGATTATGCGGCCCTGAAGTTGCTCAACAATATCTTGTAGACGAAGTACAACGTGTATACCGTTCACAAGGTGTAGAAATTGCCGATAAACATATTGAAATTATCGTTCGTCAAATGACTAAGAAAGTAAAAGTTCTTGAACCTGGTGATACAAAATTACTTCCTGGTGAACTTGTTGAAATCCAAACATTTGAAAAAGAAAACAAAGAGGCAACGGCGAACGGATTACAAACAGCAACTTGCGAATATATGCTTTTAGGTATTACAAAAGCATCGTTAAATACAGAATCATTTATCTCTGCAGCATCATTCCAAGAAACAACAAGAATTCTTACAGAGGCTGCTGTAGACGGTAAAAAAGACTTGTTAAGAGGTTTGAAAGAAAACGTTATTATCGGTCGTTTAATTCCTGCCGGTACAGGATTCCATCATTTGACTCATGCAAATGAAGAAAAAGACAAAGAAGCACAAAGAAGAGCTGCTGCTCGTAATCAGGCAAGAAAACCTTCTGCAATTTTAGAAGAAATTGAAGGTATGTTTGGTGCTCCTAATTTTACTATTGAGTAGTAATTAATTTATAAATGAAAAAGCAGGGCTGATTAATTTCAACCTTGCTTTTTTTCTGTTTAGTTGGTATTTTTATCTTATGTTTAGCCAAAATATAGACTCATTAAAAAAATCTAATAAAACTTTAGCAGACTGCCTTGTGGATGTTTCGTTTGACGAGGCACGAGAATACGTAAGTATTTTAAAGTCTAAGAGTGATGATATTATTTTTATGAAAGACGGCATTCCCTTAGAAAGTACTGATAATCCTATAGAAGAGGCTTTTTATGATGTTCAGTCATGTCTTAAAAATAGTATGGGAAAATTTGATTTTATAATTATATTTGGTTTGGGTGTAGGATATTTGCTTGATTATGTTTTTGAAAAATATGAAAGCAGAATAGTTTTAATAGAGCCTGATATAAACGTTATGAGAACTGCTTTTGAAATTGTTGACTATTCAAAATACCTTGAAAGCGGAAGATTGTTTATGACTACTTCTTATAAAGATGTTTATAACTATATTTCCCAAAAATATATTATCAACGATAAAATAGAAATAGTATTTTTAAAACGATATTTACAGCTTTATGCAGACGAAATAAGAGATTTTACCGAAAAGATATATGATACATGTTCGTTAAAAATTGCGGACATAAATACTATAAAAAAGAATTCTCAAAGCTGGGTATATTCAAGTATAAATTTTGTAAAAAATTGCGGGCAAACTTATCCTATAAGTCTTTTAGATAATGAATTTGATGGAAAAACAGCGTTAATTGTCGGAGCAGGGCCCAGTTTAAAAGATAATATTGATTTAATTAAAAAATATTCGGATAGATTTATTATTTTTGCGGTTAATCGGTCATTGGATTGTTTATTTGAACATAATGTTATTCCGAATTTCGGTGTGTTTACGGATTCTAACTATATAACGCATACTTTTAACACTAATAATCCAAGACTTATCGATATGAATTATATTATTGATATAAAATCAGACCCGGAAGTTTATAATTTGCCAAAGAAAAGATGTTTTGTATATTATCCGAATAATTTTGATTTATCCGTAAAAATAAGTGAAATTAATAAATACGTTAAATTATACGAAATGGCAGGAACGTCTACTATAAGTGCGTTTAACTGTGCTAAAAATTTGGGCTGTAAAAATATTATTCTATGTGGTGTTGATTTGGCGTTTAAAGGCGATATTCCGTATTCGACAGAGTCTTATAAGGGCCATATTACGATAGAAAAAGATAAGGTTAAAACGGCGACGACAGAAAAAAATTTGATATTCGTAAAATCTGTGACGGGTGAAAATGTTAAAACAAGAGAGGATTATGCAATATTTATAAAGCAGTTTGAAAAATTTATAAAAGAAAATCCTCAGCTAAAAGTATATAATATAACGAGTTTCGGAGCGTTAATCAATGGCTGCGAAAATAACAGTTTAAATGATATTATGGCAAGACTTGAAACTCCTTTTGACAATACAACGACAGAAGATATAATAAACAAAACATTATATGACAGCCCTTATAATCCGGTTGAGCTTAAAAAAGAAACAAAAGAAATTATTAACAGTGAAGAACAAAAAATCTTTGATATAAGAGCAAATATAAGTTCATTGTTGGAAAAAGACATCGAGGACGGAATGTTTTATGTTTCATCATATACAATAATGGATAAAATATCATCGACAATATTTTTATCACAAATAATGCAGTTTGAAATGTTGAAATGTACAAAACTTATTTCACAGGAAAATACAGTTCAAAAAAGAGCAAGCATAGAGATGTTTTTAGAAGATACGTTGAAAGTCATAGATAATTTGAGTAATAAACTGGCAAAAATATAAAAATCATATTTATAAATGATGAAAAAATTTGATTAAATTTTTACCATGAGGAAAAAAGGTGTTCTTATGGGTTTTAATTTTAATTCTGTAAACAATAATTTTAATCAGCCGTCAATACAGCAGCCACAAAAAACAGGTGACGGAAGCGGCGGAAATACGGGGTATTTTCAACAGGAAGAAAGAGAAGAAGAGGACGAAAGAGACCAAGAGGAATTTGATAAAAGTATCTTTGATGATAAAGACGAAGAGGCTTTTTTGCAAAAAAATGATTCTGATTTAGCAAAGATTATTTTTAATAAATTCAAAAAGCTTTTTGGCGGGAAATAGATATTGTGTTAAAAATTTAATATAGCGGGCGGGTTTTTATAAAAACCCGCCCGCTATAAACGCATTAATTTCTCAAAAATCATGTAAATACACCTGAAACCATGAAATAGTGTCCAAAGAGAGGGTTTTGTGAACAAATATTATAAGTCTGAAAACTGTTGTCAATACTGCATCTGACGATTTTGAATAAAATTTGTAAAGTTTTGTAAATATGAATTTTAAAATGGCTGAAACCCAGTTATAATCACCTATATGATATGATATGATATGATAGTGATAGGGATAGTAAAGGTTTGAGCGAATTCTGCCGATAAAATTTCTGTAAGGGAAATTTTAAAGGACAGTAAAATGAACGTAACAGCAAATATTGAACAACAAGCTCAAATAATCGCAAAAAGAGAATTAAAAAATCCGTTTGCACCTGTTAATGGAAAAACTCCTGAAGTAAAATTACCTGAATTAGTAGACCAAGTAGTGTTAACAACAGTAAATTCATCATCATTTGATAAATATGTAGAAGAAATGGAAAATGGCAAACAAGGTGTTGTTGATAATTTTGTAAAAACATTAGAAAACTTTGTAGGTGATTTCGTAAAAGGAATTTCTGCAGTAACTGAAACAAAAGACGTTGAAGAAACAAAAGCAACAGAAGAAACAACTCCTGCTGAAACAAATAATACAACAAACACAACAACTGTTAAAAATAACGATAATGCAAGTAAATATATTGCTGAATATAATACTGAATTAGAAAAACTTTATGCTCAACTTGATGAAGTTAATAATCAAAAAGCTGAATTACAATCAAAAGCTCAAGAAATAAATGAAAACTTTGCTAAAGAAATAGAAAATTTCAAAGCTAATGGTAGTGACGAATATACATTTGAGGACTTAATAAATAATCGTAGTAGAGCTTTAAACGATGTTACAAAACAAGAAATAGCTTTAGAATACAAGAGAACAAGCCTTGAATTAGAAATTTCAATGATACTTTCAAATATTGAACAATTATCAGAAATCTCAGCAAAAATTGAAGATATTGAAGACCCTGAATTAAAAAATGAAATTATACAAAAATTCAAAGATATTCAAGATGAAAAAGCAAAATTATTTCATCAAAGTAATGATATTTATGAAGATTTCAATACTAAACTTGATGAAACAAGAAATAGCGATGGCACAACAGATATTACAAAACGTCGTATTATAACTTCTGAATGTAATAAAGTTTTAAAAAATGAAATAATGCCTAAAGAAATTGAATTAATATCTAAAGAATATGAAGCACAAGAATTTATGAATCAATACATATCTGATGATAAACAATCTTCAACAATTTCAAAAGAAGATGCAATAAGACGTTGTGAAATACAATACCAATTATTATCAATACAGAATGAACTACTTGATTGTGCTCATGAGAGTGGTAATATGTTTGAGGTATATAAAGACAAAAAATCAGAAGCATATAAAAAATATGATGATTCTGAAATAAAAGCAGAATTAGAACAAATAGAAAATTGGTATGAAAGTACAATGGCAATTCTAAAATCAAAAGAAGATAAATTAGAACAAGAACAAGAAAAATTATTAGCTGAATTAGAACAAATAGAAGGTAAATCTGTTTCAACAACATTTTCTTCAGAACTTGAACCAACTACTACTAAAACAACATCAGGTACATCTACAGGATCTTACACTTATGACAGCGAAGATAAAGATGATGACAGATTTGAATTAAAATTAAAAGACAACGTTAAAGAAAATTTCTTCAAAAAAAATAACTTCTCATTCTTAACAGGTTCAAAAGGTAAAACTGAACCAAAAGTTAAAAAAGGTTTTGAAAAAATTATAAATAATATTGGTTCTTCAAGAACTGACTTAGACGGTATTTTAGATGCATTTGAAGATGCAGGTAAAAGAGCTAATTTTAGAAATGTTAAAGATGTTGCAGGCCAATTAGGCGTTCACATTAACAATTCTGAATTAAGAAAAGCTTTATTGGAAAAATAAATCCATTTTTAACCATATCAGCCGTTTAATATTTGTTAAACAATATTAATTAAGTGTAAAAAATCAAGCAATTACATGGCTTTACGTGTTTTAAACTCCATGTATGGTAGTGATTTCAAGTTTAAATAATATATATAAACCTGTATTTAATACTTTGAACAGACCAAAAACAGTGTCTTTTACAAGTATTCCTGATACTTTTACAAAAACAACCCCTGAATTTTCTGAAAAAGTTAAAGAGAAATTTAGCGAAAAACAACTTGCAAAACTTGCTAAAAAACCGAAAGAAATTCAGGAAAAAGTCAGCATTCTGGCTAATACAAAACTTAGTGCCGATGATATAACTTTTAATCTGTATTATTCAAATCAAGATATGAATGCTCAAAAAATTGCAGACAAAATTCTTGAAGTTGAAAATGAATTTGGTGACAGATTAGAAAAAGTTCAGCTAAATACAAATAAATATGATAGAAAATCTCTTGATATAACTGCATTTGACAAAAATGGCAGTAAGAAAGTTTTAACAACCGATAAAGACGGCAAACTACGTTCAATTGAGGAAATTACTTACAAATCTGAAAATAACGAACAATACGAAATAAAAAAAGGAAAAGACTTTAAAACAGGTACTACTTCTGAAATCACAAGTAAAATAGTAAATAAAAAAACAATTCCTTTAAAAGAATTAATAATAACCAAAGATTATAAAGAATACTCAGAACCCTCTGAAATAAAAGGAATTTTTAATACAAAGAGGGTTTATAATAATGGAAAAACAGAGGAAATAAGTTCCGGCAGTATTGATAAAAATACGGGAATAAAAACCGTTAAAAAGGATATGAAATCTTTAGATGGAACACATACTCAATACTTGTACGAAGATGACCCTAATGGTAATCGAATTGTAGATTATAAAATAACAGATAAATCAGGAAATATTCTTTATAATCATTCGGAGGCTTTTGAAGTAATTGATGAAAATACATTTATATCTTCAAAAAATAATAAATCCTACGAAATAAAATACAGTGAAGATAATAAAAAATTAAATATAAAAGACAGAAATACAAATGAAAATACTGAAATAGATTTATATTCTTATATCTTGGGCGGACAAAGCAAAAAACTTATCCCTGCTCTAAAAACTGTTTCAGGTGATGAACTAATAAAAATGAAAGATAATGTTACACGCTTGTTTCAAATAGATGATGATACTGCGTCGTTTTACCATCCGGGAAGAAAAGATGTGACTACATGTGACACGCCGTATATCCTTTTGCACGAATTAGGACATGCAAAAGATATGAAACAATATGATACAACAACTTTTAAAACAAAAGATGCAACGGAAAACCTTTTACTTTCGGCAGATAAAGATATAAAAGAAACTTATGAATCAGAAAAAGAATTGTTCAATAATAGTTTTTCAAATGCACAAAGAGAACATATAGATTATTTTATGAATACAACCTGCCATCCAAGCCAAACAAACGGAGCATTAAAAGAGTCTTTAGCGGAAATTAATGCACTTTTGAATACATATAATACGGTTGATAGATATTCAATGAGAGCTGAATACTTGCAAAGATATTTTCCGAAAACAATAGCGAAATTGGCGGAACAATTGCTTAAATAAAATTTTTAAACAAGCTTAATCCTGTGAAAATATTTTAATAATGCTTTCTTTTAAACAGGCTGATAAAATTATTTGGATGTGAGGAAATCATTTTTCTAAGCTTTTTGGCAGGAAATCGATACCGTGTTAAAATTTAATATAGCGGGCGGGTTTTTATAAAACCCGCCCGCTATAAATGCATCAATTTCCCAAAAATCATGTAAATACACCTGAAACCATGAAATAGTGCCCAAAGAGAGGGTTTTGTGAACAAATATTACAAGTTTGAAAACTGTTGTCAATACTGCATATGACGATTTTGAATAAAATTTGTAAAGTTTTGTAAATATGAATTTTAAAATGGCTGAAACTCAGTTATAATAACCTATATGATATGATATGATATGATAGTGATAGGGATAGTAAAGTTTTGAGCAAATTCTGCCGATAAAATTTCTGTAAGGGAAATTTTGAAAGCAGTAAAATGAACGTAACAGCAAATCTTCAACAACAAGCTCAAATAATTGCAAACAAAGAATTAAAAAAACCGTTTTTGTCTGCAACATCTGCTAGCAGAACTCCTGAAGTAAAATTACCTGAATTAACAGACCAAGTAGTATTAACAACAGTAAATTCATCATCATTCGATAAATACGTAGAAGAAATGGAAAACGGCAAACAAGGTGTTGCTGATAACTTTGTAAGAACATTAGAAAACTTTGTAGGTGATTTCGTAAAAGGTATCGTATCTACATTAGAAACAGATTCTACAACAACTGTTCAAACAAACTCTACTGAAACAAACAATTCTTCTTCAACAAATAATGCAAACAATAACGGTAAAACAGAAGCTGACTATGATAAAGAAATAGAAGAGCTTAATACAAAACTTGAAGAAATTTGGAAAAAAGAAGAAGACCTTTTTGCTAAATTAACTAATGCTAGTCAATCAGGAGATAAAGTTTTAGCAGAAAAACTTCAAAATGAACTTTATGTACTTACTGATGAATCGTCTAAATTGCAAGTGCAACGTGAGAAATTAATATATGCAAAAACTGCTTTAAAATACCCTGAATTATCAGATTTAGCACAAAAATTATCAGATGTTTTACAAGAGCAATATGATTTAAATAAAGATTATGGTGAAAAATCTAGAAGTCAGCATCAATCAGGTAATTTTAGCTGGGAAGAATACCATCAATACGAAGATAAAAATTATGAGTTAGCTTCAAAATATGCTGATTTAGATGCAGAGTTTTCAACAAAACTTACAAATTTAGAGTTTGCCGAAGATTTAAAAACATTAGATGGTGATAAAAAACAACAGGCTGCTGAACTTCAAGAAAAAATTAAGGAACTTTTAAATAAAAGAATAGATTTGGTGAAACAATCACATAATTTGACTTATGAATTTAATAGTGCTAACAGAAAAGATAATGCAAAAGAAATTCAAGCAAATTTATCACCTCAAATGGATAGTTTAGATAAAGAATTTATGCAGCTTAATCAAGAGTTATCTAATCTTTATGAACAATACTATTCAATTTTGAACGGTACTGAATTAGCAGAAACTCAAACTCAACAACCATCTCAACCTGCTGCAAATTCTAATGTTACTACAACAACTACTACATTCCAACAAACAGAAGAACCTAAAGACAATCTTTTCATAAACAAAACTGCTCAAAAACGTGATGAAGAACGTAAAGCTAACTTATTCACAAGAACTTCTTCATCTTCTTCTGAAACAACTTTCACTAAAGCTAACTTCTCTTTCTTAAGCGGTACTTCTAAAGAAACTAAAGTTGATGCTGATGTTGCTAAAATTGTAAATTCTATTAAAACTTCAAATCCTGATTTACAAACTATTTTAGATGCATTCAAAAATGCAGGTCAAAAAGTTGATGTAAAAACTGTTTTAAGCGTTGCTGAACAATTAGGCGTTCATGTTAACGTTACTGAATTATTGAAAGCGTTAAAAGAAGATTAATACTCTGAATTTATTTTAATAAATTTTCCAAATAAGACCAGTCAAAACTCTTGCTATTAACTATTGAAAGCAGATTATTTCTGTCGATTGCTCTCATTTGATTTATATAAAAATCAATGTTTGTATCAGGGTTTAAATTTGTACAAGGAAGTTTTAAATCTTCCGCCAATTTATCAACCTTGTAATCATAAGAAAGGGCAAGCGTTCTTATGCCGTATCTTGCACAAATAAGGCAGGCATGAAATCTCATTGCAATCATATATTGCAATTGGCCCATAAGTTTTATTAGTTCATCAGGTGTTTTGTTATAAATAACTTCTGTTTGTATATTGGAATTCAATCCTTTCAACAATGCCTCAAAATGAATACAAATATCTTTATCTAAACTATCCTGAAATGAGAAAATTTGTATTTTTTTATTGTAAAAATGCTGTTCAACTGATTTAGCGAGTTTAGCCAAAAACTCTTCGCTTAAATCTTTAAAACTGCGAAGTTGAATACCGATAGTATCTGTCGGATTAGACCCTGTAAGATTTAATCCGAATAACGGGTCAACGACAAGGTTTGCTTTTCCTATTCCCCAGCCTCTTAGTAAGAATAAGCTTTTATCATCTCTAACAGTTACACAATCAGCTTTTTTCAGTAATTTTCTACACATACTTTCGCCGAATTTATTTTTTATAGGCCCTATGCCTTGAGCGAAAATAATTACTTTTTTGTGAAAAAATTCTGCAACTTTTATTACGAAAAGATAATAAAACAAACTCTTAACGCTTGTCACATCCTGTAAAAGACTTCCGCCTCCAGATATCAAAATATCTGATTTAAAAATAGCAGATATTACTTTCATAATATCAAAACTTTTAATGGCATTAACATTATGCAGGGATTTTGTTTTTTCCGGATTTAAGGACAGTACCGTGATGTTAGTAGTGTCAAATTGTTTTAATTTATCGATTAAAACTTTCAAAATTGTTTCATCGCCAAAATTATCAGAGCCATAATAACCTGATATAACAATATTTTTAGACATAATTAAATTAGTCCTTTAATTCTCTCATAATTGTTTTTGTGCGGTTAGTAATTTCTGAGAAGTTAAATCCGTCATAAAGATTTCTTCCTACCCCAACGGCAACAGCACCTGCGTGAATATATGCAGGAACTTCTTCCAATCTGATATTACCCATAGGCATTATATTTAAGAATGGCATAGGTCTTAATAAATCTTCCAAATACAAAAGTCCGCCAAGAGCTGTAATCGGATAAATTTTAATTAGAGGAACTCTTGCTTTCCAAGCTTGATATGCCTCATTTGCGGTAGATGCACCTGCTATGAACGGAACTTGTGAATTCTTAGATATTTTTACCATATTCATTTGGAATATTGGTGAAGAAAAAATTTGAGCACCGTTTTCAAACGCTTTTGTCGCTTGTTGAGCTGTTATTACTCCGCCTGCACAAACTATTGCTTCTTTTGATATTTCATTAATAACATCGTAAATTTTGGAATTTTCTAATGTTATTTCCAAAACTTTTACTCCGCCGTCAATAAGTGCTTTTGCTGTATCTTTTGCTTTCTGCGGGTCTGCACATCTTACTATCGGGTACAGTTTTTCTTCTTTTAGTAATTCAATCAAATTCATTGCCATAATATATCCTTTTTTTTAAGTTTATTATATCATGAAAGAAAATAATCGGAGTTATAATGAAAAAATTTAAGCCTTTAATAATTTTTATTTCAGTAGTTTTGTTTATGTTCATTACATATTTTATTTTCAACTTTTTTGTTGAACCAAAATTTTACAACGTAATGATGAATATGGTTGTTGCAAACAAATCAGGACATGATGATATTGTTGTGATAGTTATTGACGATAAATCTATTTCTAAGCAGCGTTGGCCATGGAAAAGGGATATGTATGCAAAAATGTTTAATTATTTAGACAAGTATACAAACGCTAAAATTATAGGTTTTGACTCAATCTTAACCTCTGTTGATAAAGACAATATTAAAGCTGATATAGAATTATACAATTCCGTAAAATCCAATGATAAACTTGTAGTCGGGTTTGTTCCTTTAAGAAAATCTTATAATGATGCACAACAGGGCGAAAATTATGACAAAGCGTTTGATGAAAAATTCGGTATAAAAATAAAAGATGAACGTACAAATAAGTATAAGAGTCCATACAGAAGTTTATCAATGTTTCCGAAAGGTTATTTTGATTCGGCAAAAAAAGTCGGCTCTGTGTATGTTGAACGTGACGGAGACGGATACTTAAGAACAATTCCGCAGTTAATTCCTTATAAAGGAAAATTATATCCGTCACTGGGGCTTAAAATGTATGCCGAATTAAATGATATAACAGAATTTACGTTAACCAATAACTACTTAACTAACGATAAAACTGATTTAAAAATACCTTTAAACCAATCTCCGTCTATAATTTTTGACTATATGCATTTTTATAAGACAAGACCGCAGTCGGAATATTCACATAAAACTTATTCGGCAATAGATATAGTTGACTCTTGGAATAATCTTCAAAACGGTAAAAGCCCAATCATTAACCCTAAAGAATTTGACGGCAAAATAGTATTTGTAGGTGCAAATGCAAAAGCTGCGGCGTTAGGTTTAGAGGATGCTCTGCCTACTCCAATTCACCCTAAGCATCCGGGAGTTGATATTCAGGCAACTAATTTGGATAACTTATTACACGGCGAATTTATTGTCCCTACGCCTGCTTTACAGGATTTAATTATACAAATTGTTCTTATTCTTGCAACATTTTTAATTGTTACCTATTATTCACTATTTATGTCATTGGGTATTATTGCTCTTATAATGATTGCTTATATTGCTGTATGCGTTACTTTCTTTAAATTTAATATGGCAATAAATGTGGTTACACCTCTGGCATTGCAGTTGATTACAATGATTTTTGGGTACTCTTACAAATTTATTCTTGAATCAAGAAACAAAGACAAAATAAAAGATGCAATGGGAAGATATATCTCTCAAGACGTTATGAAAAATGTTGTAAGTAATATCGACAACCTTTCTCTTGGCGGAAAACGTTCAAACGTAACGGTTTTGTTTGCCGATATAAGAGGATTTACTTCTATGAGTGAAAAACTTACGCCGGAAGAAATTTCATTGATATTAAACGAATATTTTACGGAAATCGAACCTATAATCACAAAGTACAACGGAGTTATCAATAAATTTATCGGCGATGCCGTAATGGCAATATTCGGAGAACCTATTCAGGATAAAAATCATGCTCTAAATGCAGTTTTATGCGGAAATGCTATGCTTAAAAAGGTTAAACAGCTTCAAGAAAAATGGCTTTACGAGGGGAAACCTAAAATAGAAATTGGTGTCGGCATAAACACAGGTGATGCATTTGTCGGAAATATCGGTTCTGAAAAACGTTTGGAATATACGGTTATCGGTGATACGGTTAATCTTGCATCCAGACTTGAAAGTTATAACAAAATTTATAAAACTAATTTCTTAATAAGCAGCTCTACTTATAACGAAGTTAAAGGAAATGTTGATGTAATTAAGATTTCGGAAGTTCAAATTCGTGGTAAAGCTAAAAAAATGGATATCTATGAAATTTTGAGGGTTTCAAATAATAATGAAAAAAGTACTAATAGTTGATGATTCTCAAAGCTGGGTTAATTATCATAAATCTAATATTTCAGAAATTTATGATGATGTGGAAATTGATTGTGCGTATAGTGCAAAACAGGCGTATGATTTGATATTCGGCATGGTCTCAGACCCTTATGATTTAATAATAACAGATTTAAACATGGAATATGATTTTGAACCGAAATATGCAGGCGAATGGCTTGTTGAGCAAATTCAGCTTTTAAAGCAGTATTTTAAAACAAAAGTATATATTTGTTCCGCTGCATATAATATAAGAACGATAGCGGAAAATTACAATGTAAATTATATCCCAAAACCTCTTGCCTCAAGAGATAGAGAAGTGTATAAAGGATTATTATAAAATGACAAACGAAATAACAAATATTACATTAATAGAAGATAGAATATTTACAATCAGAGGTCAAAAAGTAATGATAGACCGTGATTTGGCAGAACTTTACGGAGTTGAGACGAAAAGGCTTAATGAAGCTGTAAAACGTAATATAAAACGTTTTCCTGAAGATTTTATGTTTCGTTTAACAGATGAAGAACAAAATGAACTGGTCGCAAAATGCGACCACCTTAAAAAATTAAAATATAGTTATCAAAATGCGTATGCTTTTACCGAACACGGTGTAACTATGCTTTCAAGTGTGCTAAACAGTGAGAAAGCGATAGAAATAAATGTGCAGGTTGTAAGAGCATTTATGCAATTAAGAAAATATGCACTGGCACAAATTGATACGAATAAAGAATTAGAATGTTTAAGAACGATGCTGATGCTTCATATTGAAAAATGTGATAATAAATTTGCAGAGCACGACAAAAAAATCTCTCAAATAATAACAGTACTGAATAATTTGATAGAAAAACCAAGAGAGACAAAACATATAGGTTTTGAAACGGGTAATTAATTTATAAGGATTAAGAATGTAAGTAATATTCTTGATTTGTGGTACAAGAGTTTTTTATAATCCCTGTAATTTATATAAGATTATTTTTCTTTAAGATTGCCTCAACTTTTTGTGTAAGTACATCTTCGGAAACATCCTCTTCTGAATTGAACATATTTCCCTCGCCTGAAACAAACCAGTTAAGATTTACGTTGCAAATGTTGTGCAGCTTGATAAACAGTGGTGCTGTTGGAGTTCGTTCACTTCTTTCATAACCTGATAATGTTCTTTCAGGTATATCAAGCATTTCTGCAAATTTTCTTACTGATAAATTAAATGTTTGTCTTACTTTTTTTAAGTTCTCAGTATACATATTCGCCCTATAGTTCATAAAGTTTTGTAAAAGTTTTGCCAAATTGTGCGAACATTATGTGCAATAGTGTTATAATATAAATATACACAATCGACTTAAATATTATTACGCAATTGAGTATAATTTTCAAGAATTATTACCATTCTTTAAGCTGTCTAAAGGAGCATATCTATGTGTGAACAAATTCCAAAACATTTTGTAGAAGACTTAGATATGGATTATGATTACGATTTCGACGAAAGTTTTATTGAATCTAAAATTGGTGAACTCGACGATTTAGTCAAAATGCTCTATGGTTTGTATTATCAAACTGAGCTTGATATCGGTGTTCTATTAAACATAGTCTTACACAAAAGTGCTAAACTTAAAAGATATTTCCAGTTCTTTTTAGACACGTATAAAATTAGCGAAAAATTTTAAAGTTATTTTAAATCCTCAAGCAATGTTTGGTTTTTAAAGCATTTTTCGTGATATTTTTTTGTATACAATTTACATTGCTTACTGATTTTTTCGCATCTTTCTTCATCCAACGCCTCAAACGGGTAGTCTGAATCCGAACAGATTGCCCACGCCCAGTATCCTCCCGGATATGTCGGCAATGGAGACGAATATGTTTCTACAAGATTAAATTCATGTAATAACAATTTGTAAAGCGAAATAGTATCTTCATCCTTTGCTACAGGCGATTCAGACTGAACTACAAGTATTCCGTCTTTTCGCATAGCTGATTTTATATTGTCATAAAAACTTGTTGTAAATTCGCCAACTCCAGGGCCTAAAGGTGTTGGAGTTGTTATTAGAATTATATCAAAAAGGTCGTGCTTATCTTGTATATACTCAAAAGCATCCATAATAAGAACTTCCACTCTCGGGTCGTCAAGACCGCTCGAAATCGATGGAAGATATTTTTTGCAAGTATTTACTACCATTTCATCAATATCAACGATAGTAACTTTTTCTATTGTTTCATGTTTCAAGATTTCTTTAGTTGTAGAACCTGTTCCACCGCCTATTACAAGAACTGTTTTTGGACATTTATGGTTTAATAGCGGTACGTGCGTGACCATTTCGCTGTAATAGTATTCGTCACCTTCAGTCGCATACATAAGCCCGTTTAGCGTAATCATTTTACCCAATTGAGAATCTGTGTCTATAATTTCAATCTTTTGGTATTTTGATTGCTCTGAAAACAATACATCTTTAATTTTTATGGCAATACCAAAACCTGACGGTGTTAATTCTCTGTAATATTGACCTTTTTGTGCCATTTTTAAATCCTTTAATTATCGGAAAGAATATGTGCATGAAAGTGGAAAACTTCCTGTCCTGCAGATTTACCTGTGTTAATAAGGGTTTTATATTCTTTTATATTAAGTTTGCTGCAAACTTCTTTAATTCCTTTAAAAATTTCTGTTAAAATCTTTTCGTCATTAATTTCATTCAAATTCGCAAAATGCTCTTTTGTTATTACAAGCAGATGTGTAGGGGCTTTAGGGTTTATGTCCCTTATAACAAAAATATAATCGTTTTCGTATATAAATTCCGACGGAATTTCTTTATTTGCTATTTTACAAAATATACAATCATTCATAGCTGATATTTTACAATAAATTCCTTTAAAAAACAATACATATTAAACTGTTTAGGTCGAATGACCGAAAAAAGAGTTGTATTTTTATGAAAAATTTTCTTAACGATAACGTTTGTAGTTAAATCTTTATCATCAAGTAAAATTTACCTTTTACTTAACGGTAAGCATATAATCATAAATTGTTTTAGATGCTTTTTGAATAAATTGAACACCTAAAGGTGAGTTATATGGTCTTTCTGCCAAAATTACAACAGCATATTTTTTATTATTTGGCATGTAAACAATTCCTGCATCGCCAAGCATTTTTCCTATATCGCCTGTTTTATGTACAAATAATGCATCTTTTCCAAGTCCGGCTTGGATTAATCTGTTATTTTTAACTTTGCTCATATAATCAATGATATATTCTCTTGAAGAAATGCTTAAAAAGCTTGGATTATCAAGGTTATAAAGCATTGTGGTTAAGTCTTTTGCTGTTGTGTAATTTGTTCCCTCTAAATCGGGAAGCCAGTTTTCTATGTGTGTATCTGTAAGCCCCCAATCTCTTATTGCACGGTTTACACCAATCATAGAGCCCACTTTGGCAATAAGCATGTTAGTTGCAGAATTATCTGAAGTTTGTATCATTACTCTTGCAAGTTCATCAAGTGTATACATAGAACCTGTTTTATAATACTGCATATTACCGGAACCGCTTGCTTTATAATAATCGGTTAATTCCATTTTATCAAAAAGGTCGATTTGTCCTGATTCAATTTTCTTAAATAATTGAATTAACACAGGAATTTTTATTATGCTTGCTGATGCATATAGTTTTGAGCCGTTAATGTCAACGTAATTACCTGTATCATAATCCCAAACATATATTGCAGGTTTTATAGACGGGTATTGTTTTATAAGGTTTGTTAAATTGTCTTCTAATCCGGTCATTCTTTTGGCTGTAAAAAATGTAGACATTTTTGGATTTTTAACATTTGCTCCTGACAAATATCTTTGACCAAAATACCAATCATTAGACATATAATTTAATGTCGGATACAAAATTTCTCTTGCATTAAATGTGATTTCTTTATTATTTTCACCTAAAAACAGCGGTTTTGTAATATCATTAAACCCTGTCGGTAAAATAAAATAGCCAACAAGCGATAATAAACTTAGCAATATTGTGTTAGCAAAAAATACTTTGAAAGAAAAAGCTTTTTTAGAAACTTTTTTTCTTTTAATTCTGCTTGGAATTTGCGTATGTCTTTGAGGTTGTGAGCCTTTTTTTAAAGGTGTTTGAGTATAACATTGAACCGAGCGGGAATAATTGGTTTTATAACCTGCTCTTTTTGCTCTGTTTTGTGAATATTCTCTTGAATACTGATATTGGTATTGATTACGATAATTTTGAGCCACAAACACTCCCCTAACATATCTCTCTAAAGAAATTTTACTATTTTTTTAGTAAATGAGGCTCATACGTTTGGAGGATATTTTATGCTTTGCTAAAAATATTACAAAAAGAGCTTATACAGGAAATTTATTTATCAAACTCAAATATTTTAGATAAATTTACTCCTAATGCTCTTGATAACTTAAATAGCATCATTGTAGATATATTACTTTTTCCGCTTTCAATTTTGCCGATATATGTTTGATGTACGCCAACTTTTTCGGCAAGTTCTTCTTGCGTGTAACCCTTGTCTTTTCGTAGAAATTTTAACTGTTCACCCAGTCGTGCCAAAATTTTGGTGTTCATATTGACAATATAGACTGACACGCTTATTATTTGTATAGACTGATATGCTTGTTTAATGTGTTAAATACAATTATGAAAAGAAAAATAATTACATTTTGTTTTATAATTATAATTTACAAAAAGAATTAAAAGCCAATGGAGGAAACGCTCTATCATCTTGCCAATCAAAATATTAGATAATTAATAAAAAAAACGCGCGTGGCAAGATTGTCTTGAATTTTTTGCATTAAACGAGTCTTCGTGTTTTGCCGTCGTGTTTTTAACACTCAGCAAAAGCACTCCGCTCTCTGCAAAAAATTCGCTCGAACTCATAAATGAATTTAACATTTGGAGTTCTCCTCTTTCAACACTTCCAAATAAAATAGGATAGGAAATAATCCTATCCTATTTTATTCGCGCGTGGCAAGATTCGAACTCGCGACCTTTTCGTTCGTAGCGAAACGCTCTATCCAGCTGGGCTACACGCGCATTTATTAAGTTGTTCTACGTGTTTTCCAGCGGATAGAGCTAAATCTAACTCTTGTTGAACTTTTACTCTAAAGCATTGCTTGTAAAATCAATTTTACTTGTAAGCCAAATCGTAAAAGATTCAACGGCACAGCCGGGCTACACGCACATTTATTAAGTTGTTCTACGTGCTTTCCAGCCGAATAGAGCTAAATCTAACTCTTGTTGAACTTTTACTCTAAAGCATT
>JAFVDH010000042.1 GCA_017478515.1 bacterium | reverse complement strand
TTGCTTACGAGGTTGAAAAATTGAGAATGCTTGCAGGACGTAAAAAATCTGCTCTTGAACTCAATTTGACCGACCTTAAAACCGAAATTGAAACGATGAAAAAGCAATTAAACAGTAAGAATTCTGATCGATTGGAAGAGTTAAAACTTACAAAACAGTTAAAACTAAAACAAAAAGAATTACTAAAAAAAGAAGAGGGATTGTTTTTTGATAAAGCACAAGTAGATGTTGAAACAGATGATGCGATTCAAGAGCTTACAAACGAGTATAATTTCAATGTTTTAATAGGATTAAAGTTTAGAGTTCAAATAGTCCCTGCTTGATATTTTCATGGTAATATTATGACAGTTAGGAATTAGAAATTAGGAGTTAGAAATATTAAAACTGAAAATACAATTGAAAATAAAAGCAAAAAATTTGCAGTTAGAATTGTAAATTTATATAAATATTTGTGTAATGAAAAGAATGAATTTGTCATGTCAAAACAAATGTTACGCTCAGGTACAAGTATTGGTGCAAATATAGCAGAGGCAAAATGTGGGAGCAGTAAAAAAGATTTTTTGAACAAAATGTATATTGCCTTTAAAGAATGTTCTGAAACAAATTATTGGTTAGATTTATTATTTGAAACAGAATATATAAATGAAAAAGAGTATAATTCAATCAAAAATGACTGTGAAGAAATAAACAAAATATTATCTTCAATCACAAAAACAACAAAAAATAACACCTAACTAAATAAATTAGGAATGAGGAATGAGGAGTGAGAAATAAAAATAACTCCTAATTCCTAACTTCTCACTCCTAACTACATATCAACTCCTAACTAAAAAAACGAGGTAACAATGGAAATAAAAAGAATAGACGGTAAAAGTTTAGATATTGAACAAGATAAAAAGGAACAGTTGAGAACAGTTTTTCCGGAGTGCTTTAATGACGGCAAACTTGATATTGATAAGTTGCTGAACCTTTGCGGTGAATACATCGACAATGATTTTGAAAAATACAAGTTTGAATGGAAAGGCAAATCAAACTGCTATAAAATTGCAGGGAAACGCTCAACAGGAACGCTCCGCCCATGCAAAGATGAGAGTGTTAATTTCGATACAACAAAAAACCTTTATATTGAGGGTGATAATTTAGAAGTCCTCAAACTATTACAAAACGCTTATTTCAGAAAAGTAAAAATGATTTACATCGATCCTCCGTATAACACAGGAAACGATTTTGTTTATGAAGATGATTTTGCTGATCCAATGGCAAAATATAAAGAGATTACCCAACAGACAACAAAATCCAACCCCGAAACAATGGGAAGATTTCATACGAATTGGCTGAATATGATGTACCCACGCTTAAGATTAGCATCAAATCTTCTTCGTGATGACGGTGTTATTTTTATTTCTATTGATGATAATGAAGTTACAAACCTTAAAAAGTTATGTGATGATGTGTTCGGAGAAGAAAATTTTGTTGCTCTATTACCAAGAGTTACTAAAAAAGCGGGTAAGTCTACAGATAATATTGCCTTAAATCATGATTATTTAGTTATTTATGCAAAAAATACAAATTTACTTAAGTTTAATTTACAAACACATACAGATGAGGGTTTCAAATATACTGATGAATATGTAGAATCAAGAGGAAAATACAAATTAAACCAAACTCTTGATTATGACAGTTTGCAATATAGCCCAAGTCTTGATTATCCTTTAGTCATTGAAGATGAAACTTTTTATCCCGGTGGTAGTATAGAAAAATATAATGAAAGAAAATCAGGTAAATATAGCAGAGCAGATTGGGCTTGGCGTTGGAGTCAAGATTTGGTAGATTTTGGGTATAAAAATGGTTTTATAGTAATAAAAAAATATGATAATTATTCAAGAATTTATACAAAAACATATCAAAATGTTACTATTGAAAAAACGAATCAAGGTTTTGAAATTAAACAAATTGAAAGGACTAAACCTTTATCATCATTAGAATTTACAGATAATTTATTTTCAAATGATAATGCTAAAAAACAATTATCAACATTATTTGAATCTTGTCCTTTTGATTATTCAAAACCTTTATCTTTAATTAAATTCTTAGTTAAATTTGCTACAAGTAAAGAAGATATTATATTAGATTTCTTTTCTGGTTCTGCAACAACAGCAAATGCTGTAATGGAACTTAATTCAGAAGATAATGGTAACAGAAAATTTATTATGGTTCAGCTTGATGAACTTTGTCCTGAAAAATCAGAAGCGGCAAAAGTTGGCTATAAAACTATTTGCGAAATTGGGGAAGAACGCATCAGACGTGCCGGCAATAAATTAAAGAGTGAAGTTTTGAAAGTTGAGAGTGGAGTTGAACAACAAAGTTTATTAACTCCTAATTCCACACTCCACACTCCTAACTCTTTAGACATTGGCTTTAAAGTATTCAAACTCGATACTTCAAATCTTGCAAAATGGGATTCTACACCAACTGAAGATGAAGAAGAATTGCAAACAAGATTTTTAGGTATGGCAGATACAGTTAAGGTCGGCAGAACACCTGAAGACTTGGTTTATGAAGTTATGCTCAAACTCGGTATTCCATTGGATTATAAAGTAATTCCGATAAAAATTAATGATAAAGAGGCTTTTGCTATCGGTGAAGATTGTCTTGTTTTGGTATGCACAGACAAAGGCGAGAGCGGAATTTCAGGCGAGGATATTCGTATAATGTGTGATGAATATACTCCTGCCAAAATAGTTACATCGGAGGAAGCATTTGCAGATGATTCCGCTTTGTCAAATGCATACTATATCCTCAAAGACAAAGATATTGAAATGGAAATATTATAAGTTAGGAATGAGCAATTAGGAGTTAGAAATAATAATTCCTCACTCCTAATTACTAACTTCAAATTTTTGATAAAATACTAATAATCAAAAGGAAAAATAAATGAAGAACGAATTAAAAGTATTTGAACAAAATAATATTAGGTCAGTATATGACGATGAACACGACAAATGGTATTTTTCGGTTGTAGATTTAGTTGCGATTTTAACAGAAAGTGAAAAACCCGCAAATTATTGGAAAGTCCTAAAAAGCAGACTAAAAAAGGAAGGAAGTCAGTTGGTTACAAACTGTAACCAACTGAAAATGAAAGCCGCTGATGGTAAATTTTATAAAACCGATGCTCTTGATGTAGAAGGTTGCTTAAGGCTTGTTCAATCAGTTCCGAGCCCTAAAGCTGAGCCTGTTAAATTATGGCTTGCGAAAGTCGGATATGAAAGAATGAAAGAAATGGCAGATCCGTCAACGGCAATCGACAGAGCAAGAGAAACTTATAAAAAACTTGGTCGTTCCGAGAAATGGATTCAGCAAAGAATGATGGGGCAGGAAACCCGAAACAAATTGACCGATTATTGGAAAGACCACGAAATAACAGAAAGTGAAGAGTTTGCAATTCTTACAAATATAATTCACCAAGAGTGGAGCGGATTATCAGTAAAAGAACATAAAAATTTAAAAGGGTTAAAATCTCAAAATCTGCGCGACCACATGAGCGAGGCAGAATTAATCTTTACAGCACTTGCAGAACTTTCAACACGACAAATTGCGGAAAGTGAAAATGCTACCGGCATGGAAGAAAATAAAAAATCTGCAAAACGCGGAGGAAAAATAGCAAGAGAAGCAAAAGAAAAGTTGGAACTGGAAACAGGGCAAAAAGTTGTTTCCGATAGTAATTTTTTACCAAAACAAAGAAAAACAAAACAAATTTCTAATAAAGTGGAGAGTTAAGAGTTGAGTGTGAAGTTAATAATAAACAATTCAACTCTTCACTCTCAACACTCCAAATTTGAGGGAGGAACGACCGAGTGAAGTTAAAATTTAAAAATCAAAAATTCCAAACAGATGCAGTAAATTCAGTTGCAGACTTATTTATCGGACAAGAGAAAGCAAAAATGACTTTCTCAATAGATAGTAATGTCGGGAATTTTGATTTGATTATGAGTGAAT
>JAFVDH010000041.1 GCA_017478515.1 bacterium | reverse complement strand
TTGTTCATTTGTTAGCATTCTTGCACTTGCCATTGCCATTGAACGGCGTTTTTTTGCTCCTCTTAATATAAATTCAACACTATTATCAATATTATTGCTTGGTTTTTCAATTCTTCTTAACATATTCACTTATCCCTTTTTAGTTTTCTTATTGCTTACACATTTTTTATCGGTTTCTTTTCTCAAAAACTTTAGAGATTTATTTTATTATGTTAAGAGTTTGTTACAATTATTTTAACACTTCATATCCAGCAGTACTTTTACAGTATCTTTAATCAAGCCATACGACCATTTTATAATAACCAGTCCGCCCAATATTCCTATGCACGGGTCAAAATAAGTTACATGCAAAAATTTGCACAAAATAAGTGCAAATATCGCAAGAACAGAAGTTAAAACATCTGCCAATATATGCAAATATGCCGATTTAAAATTGCTATCCTCTTTTACAGTCTCTTCATGGTGATGATGCTTGCAATCGCCGACATGCAAATGAACATGTTTTCCTTTCATTATCAATATGCTTAGAATGTTTACAATCAAACCTGTTATTGCGATAAGAATTGCATCTGAAAAGATTATAGGAACAGGATTTATAAATTTTGATACAGATTCTATTATTATACAAATGCCTGTTAAGCCTAAGAATATAGAACTTGTATATGCCGCAAGTGTTTTAATTTTATCTGTGCCGTTTAAAAATTTATCCGAATTTTCTAATTTTCTGGATAAAAAATATGCCAAAAATGTAATACCCAACGCAAGTGCATGTGTACCCATATGAAATCCGTCAGCCAACAGGGCCATAGAATGCGTTATATAGCCGTAAAAAATTTCTAAAAACATCGTTATTATCGTTAAAAACACTACCAATAACGTTCGTTTTTCGAGAATTTTTTGAAAGTCATGTTCCATATTCTGCCTCTTACCACGTAAAATCTATACCAATAAACTTTATACCCATATTGCACAAAAATATAACACCCCGCCATGGTGCGGTGAAGTTTTATTGCAAAAAAATTTTGTGCTACAATTTTTACAAACAAGGAGATTTTTATGAAAAAGATTTTAAGTATTTTATTTTTAGTATTTACATTTATATCAGTTCAATATTCTGCTTTTGCAGATACAAAAACAGGTACAAGTTCTACAAATTGGGACAGCAAAGCAAGTTTAGAAAGAGTAAACCGCATAGGAAACGTATTGTTAACAAAAAACAATCTTCCGCAAGGTATAACATTTACAGTTTCAGACGAAGATGATGTTAATGCTTATGCAGATATAAACAAAGAAGTCCATGTATATAGAGGTTTGTTAAACTACGTTGATTATGACCACGAACTTGCAGGCGTAATTTCGCATGAAATGGGACATATAATTAACGGTCACTGTGCTAAACAAACGCTCTTAAATGCAGCAATAAATTCTGTTACAACAAACATTGCAAATAACACAAAAACTACAGCAGGAAATATCGCTGTTGCAGCAGGTAATCAGCTTGCAACTTCTAAAATAAGCAGAAATGATGAATTCGAAGCAGATTTGACAGGTGTAGATTTAATGGTAAAAGCAGGATATAACCCGCTTGCAATGATTTCAGTTCTTAATAAAATTACAGGTAATTACATTGATGTTTTAGAAACTCATCCGTCTGGCGAAAAACGATTGATGAATATTTACAACTATGTTTCTTATAATTACCCTCAATATACTAAAGAAGTTTATAATACAGACTCTTATAAAAAAGCTTTGACAATGATTAATGCTAACATTGAGCAACGAAATGCAAGTAAAAAGTTACAGAAAAAATACGAAAAAGAACAAAAAAAGTTATTAAAGAAAAGAGAAAAAAGAGCTAAAAAGATGCAAAATTCTTTAAATGCTTGGGATGCATCATTTGCAACATTATATTATATGAGCGGTTCAGGCTCTGACAGCAGTAAATAAGAAAAATAAGAGGATAATATAGTAATGACAATAAGTATTCAACCGGAAGTAATTCAATATAACGCAGTAGGTGTTTGTGCTCAAGGCATTGCAATTCAGATATTTGACGGAATTGTTCAGGACGTACAATTCTACGGCGGCTGCAACGGAAATCAAAAGGGCATAACGGCTCTTGCAAAAGGTATGTCTATTGATGAAGTTATTTCAAAATTAAGCGGAATAAAATGCGGAAATAAAGATACAAGCTGTCCTGACCAACTTGCTAAGGCCTTAATTTTGTATAAGAACAAAAGATTAGAATTTAAACAAACTCCGTCAGAACAAACAGAAACAGCAGAAGAAGCTTAATTTCTCTTCTGCAATTCGGTCTTGTAATTATTTCAATAAACGAATTTACAAAGTTCCATAAAGATATGATATTTTTATTATTTGTGTAGACTTGTATATAATTACCTTACCAAAATTAATATGTTTTAAGTTTTGCCGTGTTTAAAATTGTAAGCCTCTACTATTGCAGAGGAGGTTTTATGTGCTAAACTTTCTTTTAGAAAGAGCATTACACATGAATATATTATTTATTATTGACAAGATTGAATTAAAGTATTTTGAATTTAACAATTTAGTAACAAATTTTTGGTTAATAAAAGAATTTTTAAATAGAAATTTTAACGTTTCAATAACAACACAGGAAAAGCTATCCGTAGTAAACTCCAAAGCAAAAACAATCTGTTACAAAGCCTATAAAAAGGATGAAAACATTTTTTATGAAAATATCGAACACCACTCAAACATTGATGACTTTGATTTGGTAATGTTCAGACAAGACCCGCCTGTAGATTTAAATTACATAAATGCTACATACGTAATGGATTTTGTTGATGAAGAAAAAGTTTGTATTATAAATTCACCAAAAGCTATAAGAAGTTTTAACGAGAAATTTCATGCACTGTATTTTTCCGAATTCATGCCTGAAAACATTGTAACTTCATACAAAAATGACATAAAAGAATTTTTAGCAAAACATAAAGAAATTATTTTAAAACCTCTAAATTTATGTTTCGGTTCAAATGTTATGTTTTTAAAAGAGGGCGATGTGAATTTGAACAGTATAATAAAAAGCATGACAAATGACGGACAAACGCTTATTATGGTACAGAAGTATATACCTGAAGCAAAATTCGGAGATAAACGGGTTATGACACTTGGCGATACGGTTTTAGATGAATGCGTTCAGAAACTTCCGACAAAAGATGATTTTAAGTTTAACACGCACAGTGATGAATTTATCAAAAAAGCCGTTTTATCAGAAGATGAAAAAAGAAACTTCACAAAAGTTGCACAAAAATTGAATTCTATGGGAATTTATATGGCAGGCTTAGATGTTATAAATTCTAAAATTATAGAAGTTAATGTTACAAGTCCATGTTATTTTATAAAAGAAATAAATAACCATTTTTCAACCAATTTGGAAGTAAAAATTTGTGATTTTATTGTTTCAAAAGTAGAAGAAAAACTTTCTGTAAGAAAATAAATAGTTTTAAAATATTTGAAATATTTTTGGGGCGAACGAATATTTCGTTCGCCCCATTTATTTCAGGACTAATCCTTTATCTCCAGATGTTTAGCCTTTGAATTTTCAATCTCTTGTTTTGGAATATTAATGGTTAAGATACCGTTTTTATAGTGTGCTTGTGCCTCATCAATATTTATGGGTTTATCAAAAGAGATTTTACGCATGAATTTGCCATATCTAAATTCCGAAGACTTCACAGATTGTCCTTCTTTTAATTCTTCTTTTTTCTTTTCCGCACTAATTGTTAAATAATCTTTTTCTAATTCAATTTTAATATCATCTTTTTCAATGCCTGGGAGTTGAACACTAACATAATAATGTTTATCACATTGCTTAATTTCAACAGGCGGAAGCATATCACATTCTTCTTTCAACGATACAGGCATAAAATAATGATTTGCCGCAAGAGTATCTCTTAACAAATCAGTTAAATCATTGCCTATAATATCTAAATATATACTTGGTTTCCTTTCAGATAAATTATATTTCATACTTTAGCTCCTTTCTTAAGTATTTTTAGAATACTCTATCGGGGATTTGATTTCATTAAACTTTTTACTCATCTTTAAAAACTAACATATCCGTTTGGTTAATATAAAAATAAAGGACATTTGAAATAAATTTCAAAATGTCCTATTTTTCCTCTTATTCTAATTCGGTGACAATCACCGTCTATTTATATAAACCTTACCCTACACTTCAAGGAATAATCTTTGACCTACAATGTTAGGCTTATTGTTATAATATCCTGCGAAGTATCCGCCTTTTACAGGACGATTTTTTGCATAATATTCCATTGATGTTGCTTTTGCACTCATGCTTACAAAAGGATTGCCTGCAAACGGATTTGATGAAGTTACAGGTTTAACTTGTTCTGTCGGTTGAATGTTTGTCGTTGCAGGTGTTAAAAATGTTTGCGTTAAATAGTTGATAATGTTTGCCATAAATCTCTCTCACTCCTCTGATAGTATCTTTTTAATGATACTTTCTTAAAAGTCATATTTATTATACAAAATTACACAGATTTTTGTAATATTTCTTAATAAAAATCATATATTTTATGTAGTATAATAATCGTATGGATAGAAATATTTTAATTATAGGCAGCAGTGCAAAAGAATATGCACTCGGTAAAAAACTTTCACAAACAGACGGAATAACAAATATTTTCATCGCCCCAGGCAATGATGCAATGAAAGAATTTGCAACATGTTTGGATATAAGAGAAGACGATGCCGCAGGTTTGTTAGATTTTGCGATGGAAAATGCAATAGATTTGACAATTTGTACCAGCGAAAAAGCAATAAGAGCGGATATCGTAGGAATTTTTCAAGAAAACGGTCAAATGATTTTCGGCCCGACATCTGCAAGTGCTCAGATTGCAATTAATAAATCTTCAGGCAAAAAGTTTTTATATAAACTCCATGTTCCTACCGCAAGATTCGGTATTTTTGAAAAACCCCAACAAGCTATTGATTATACCAGAAATTCAATGCTTCCTGTTGTGGTTAAAACCGATGAACACAGAAATTCCAACGGAACAATGATTTGTGCGGCAATGAGCGTAGCTAAATCTTTTATTGAAGATTGTTTTGTAAGAAACGAAAAAAGAGTAATCGTAGAAGATTTTGTATATGGACATGAATTTTCATACTACGTGATAACGGACGGATACCATGCAATTCCTTTAAGCAGTGTTGGAAATTATAAATTTGTACTTGACGGAGACGGAGGGCTTTTAACTCCGGGAATGGGTGCTTATATACCTGATTACAAGATTACGAAAGACATTGAAGATTATATTATGCATGGAATAATCTTCCCTGCTCTGGACTCTCTTTCTCAAAAAGAAACTCCTTATGTAGGAATTTTGGGTATTGACTGCGTACTTACTCCTGAAAATGAAGTCGTGGCTTTGGAATTTAACCCGTTTTTACAAGACCATGACTGTCAGGGAATATTGTCTACCATAGAGGATAATCTTTTTGACTTAATGTACGCCTGCGTAATTGGCTCTTTTGCAGATGATTATGAATATTTGAATACAAAAGACGAAGTTTCTGTATCATGTGTCTTATCAGCAGGAAATAAAAATGATAAAGTTATTTCAGGATTAGATAAGTTGGATGAAGATACTCTTGTGGCACATTTTAATACAAGAAAAAATGAATATCTTGAATATCTGACAACAGGAGACCGAACACTTGTTGTAACTAAAAATGCAAAAACATACACATATGCAGCAGATGCATTGTATGATGAAATTGAACTAATAGAATTTGATGGCAAAACACACAGAAAAGACCTGTGTGCCGTTTTGGAAATGTGAATTTAACAAGTTTATTTCCAATAAGTCTTAAAATTTCTTATTTTATTGAGCGTTTCATTATATTTACCCTCAAAACAAACACATCTGTCGTCAACATACAAATATGACGGAATTTTTACGTTCGTTATATCTTTAAAATATTTGTCTAAATTATTTTCTAACAGCCATTTTGCAAATAGCATAAGATTTCTGGAAGTAAATAAATCTAATTCTGCGATTTCACTTAGTTCTTTAATAAAATCTTCAGCACCTTCTTTAATTTTCGGAATAAAGTTTTCATCATAAGGTTCTTTGCCGTATTCATTTAAAACCCCGTCTAAGTCAATTAATATTTTCTTTTTAAAATTAGCCATATTGTTCTCTTTTAGACTACATACTTTTCTATCATTATAACCGAAAATAAAAAATATGACAAACAGGACTACAAAGTTGCTACTTTTAGGTAAAAACATTAAAGATGCAAGAAAGGCTAAAGGGCTATCTCAAAATTCTCTTGCAGAAATATTGGATATTTCAAGAGAACATTTAGCTAAAATAGAAACTGCAAAAAGAACAATTAGTCTTGGTTTGTTATTCAAAATATGTGATGTTTTGGAAAAAACAGAACAAGATTTATTTGATTTTATAGAACATAAATGATTTCTACTTCTATATATAGTTTTTGTCATTTGCTAAACACCAATAAGTTTGCATTTTATTTATGCTTAGTTTTGCCGTACTCGTTCAAAACCTCGTCTAATTCAATAAACTTTTTATTACCGATACTATATGGACTGACATTCCTGTATATCTTCCATCAAAAACACCATAATATGGATTATGAGTCAAGAAATAAGAGATAATCTGGCAAAAAATATTAAAGATTTAAGGATTAAAAAGAACCTAAAAAGAGAAGAATTATCTTTAATTCTTGGTTTTGATAATTCATATATTTCAAAGTTGGAAAAATCAAAAATAAATATTACTATTGATAAATTAGAAAAAATAGCAGCTTTTTTTGAAATAGAAGTTTACAAATTATTGAAATAATTAAAAAGTTTCATTTGTATAATAAACAAAAAAAAAGAGCGGCGGCTAAAAGCCGCCGCTCTTTTTCTCATTATTAAAACTATCAACTATTTGTTACCTGATTTAGCGATAATTTCTTCTTCAACGTTTCTAGGAACTTGTTCGTAGCATTTGAATTCCATAGAGAATGTACCACGACCTTGAGTATTAGAACGTAAATCGGTAGCGTAACCGAACATATTTGCAAGAGGAACTGTAGCTCTTACAATTACGTTACCTGTATTACCTTGAGGTTCTTGACCCTCAACTCTTCCACGTCTTTTTGAAATATCTCCGATAATGTTACCTGTGTATTCATCAGGGATTTCAATTTCAACTTTCATCATAGGTTCAAGTACGCAAGGTTGTGCTTTTTTAACACCATCTTTGATAGCCATTGAACCGGCAATTTTAAATGCCATTTCAGAAGAGTCAACTTCGTGGTAAGAACCGTCGTAAAGTTCAACTTTTACGTCAATCATTGGGAATCCTGCTAAGATACCGCCCTCAAGAGCTTCTTCCATACCTTTTCTTGCAGGTTCAATAAATTCTTTCGGAATAGCACCACCGACAATTTTGTTTTCAAATACAAATCCTGCATTTTCTTCTGCCGGAGCAATTCTGATTTTAACGTGTCCGTATTGACCTTTACCACCTGATTGTCTTTGGAATTTAGATTCTTGTTCTGCATTTCCTCTGATTGTTTCTCTGTAAGCAACTTGTGGTTTACCTACATTAGCATCAACGTGGAATTCTCTTAATAAACGGTCAACAATGATATCAAGGTGAAGTTCGCCCATACCTGAAATAATTGTTTGACCTGTTTCTTGGTCTGTTTTAACTTGGAATGAAGGATCTTCTTCAGCAAGTTTTTGTAAAGCGATACCCATTTTTTCTTGGTCAGCTTTTGTTTTCGGTTCAATAGCAACCGAAATTACCGGTGTTGGGAATGTCATTTTTTCTAATACGATAGGTGCTTTTTCATCACATAGAGTATCACCTGTTGTTGTATCTTTCAAACCAACTGCCGCACAAATATCACCTGCATATACTTCAGGAATTTCGTTTCTTTGATCAGCATACATTTGAACTAATCTTGAGATACGTTCTTTCTTTTCAGTTGTTGCATTTAACACGTAAGAACCTGATGCCAATTTACCTGAATAAACCCTCATAAACGTCAAACGACCTACAAATGGGTCTGTCATAACTTTAAATGCTAAAGCCGCAAACGGTTCATCTTCTGATGATGCTCTTGAAGTTTTTGTGCCGTCAGGTAATTCACCCTCAATAGCTTTTACATCTATTGGTGATGGCAAGTAGTCAACTACTGCATCTAAAAGCATTTGTACACCTTTGTTTTTAAATGCCGTACCGCAGCATACAGGAATAATTTGGTTTCCGCAAACTGCTTTTCTCAATACAGCCTTTAACTCAGGAATTGTAATTGAGTCAGGATCTTCACAATATTTTTCCATTAATGTATCGTCTTCTGATGCGATAGCTTCAACCAATTCTTCTCTGAATTGATGAGCTTTGTCTTTCAAATCTTGAGGGATTTCATCACAAGCATCAAGTTCAAATACGTCAATTTGTTTACCCAAATCGTCTCTGTAAAGCTCAGCTTTCATTTCTATTAAGTCAATAATACCTCTCATTTGGTCTTCAGCACCAACAGGTAATTGAATAGCAAAAGCATTTGCTCTTAATCTTGTTCTGATTTGCTCTAAAACACGATAAAAATCTGCCCCTGTTCTATCCATTTTGTTAACAAATACTATACGAGGAACTTCATATCTGTTAGCTTGTCTCCAAACTGTTTCAGATTGTGATTGAACACCACCTACAGCACAGAATACAGCGATTTCTCCGTCAAGTACACGTAATGAACGTTCTACTTCTACTGTAAAGTCAACGTGGCCCGGTGTGTCAATAATATTTAATTGGTGGTCTTTCCAATAAGCAGTTACTGCTGCGGATTGAATTGTGATACCTCTTTCTCTTTCTTGATCCATGAAGTCTGTTACGGCTGCACCGTCATGTACTTCACCGATTTTGTGAGTTTTACCTGTGTAGAACAAAATACGTTCTGTTGTTGTAGTTTTACCTGCGTCAATGTGAGCGGCAATACCGATGTTTCTTGTTCTTTCTAATGGTGTTTTTCTTGCCATTTCCTTAATTCCTTTTCTTTTTATATGTGTATAACTTTTTATAAATGCTATTTATAGCCTTCTTCTAAATTATCCTATAAAAAACTTTAATTTCAAGCATGAATTTAAATATATAGGTATTTTATTTTTATTTTTTATTTTGAAGATTATATATAATTCCAATAAACCAAATTTTTTAAATATTCTACTCAAACGGAGACAGATTTTGATGGCAAAAGCTACGCAAAACCACGACCAATTTCAATTCATTAATTTTCACTAAATTCAACTTGAGCAAGCAAACTCACTATGTTCAAACAATGCTTACTCTGTTTTTGTTTCATTAAGTGAAAATTATTCATTTCAATATGGTCGGATGATAAAAATCTTACCCTTTACATAATGAATCACAATTATAATGGTTAGAGAAATAATACAGATGAGATTATTACAAAATATATTATATTTGCCAAAATTTTTATGATAAAATGTATCAGGAAAAGAGGATATAAAAATGCTGGATAACTTAGAAAAAATAACTGATTTTAAACATGGTGACAACTCTCATCAAGGTGCAAGTTTATACAAAACAGAATCAATGATTGATTATGAACTTTTGAATGGTGAGGAATTATCGTATAAAAATATAAATGATATGACAACTTTAATTCAAATCTTGAGTGAATTTTACGATGTTAATGCAGCAATTATGGTAAAAAACGCCATGCCTTGCGGTGCTGCTTTAGGAACAAGCCTTACAGAAGCTTTTAACAAAGCTTTTGATTGCAATCCTATTAGTGTTTTAGGCTCTTGCATCGGATTTTCAAAAATTTTGGATACAGAAACTGCAAAAAAAATCCATTTATCAGACTTTGAACTCGTTATGGCAATAGGTTATGACAAAGAGGCTCTTGATATTCTAAAGAAAAAACCTAATGTTAAAGTTATTAAAATAAATACACCACTTGAAGAAGTAAAGATTTCAATGGCTGAAGAAGTTAAGATAACTCCATTTGGAATATTAATTCAAGATGCAGACAGAAGTGATTTCAATAAAGATACTTTTAAAGTTGTTACAAAAAGAAAACCGACACAAGAAGAAATAGAAGACGCAATATTTGCCTTTAAAATAGCAAAACATTCAAAATCAAAGGCAGTAGTTATCGCAAAAAACTTTAAAATGTTGTCAATTGCACAAGGTCAAACAAATTTTGCTGATGCATGCACTTGGGTAATGACTTACGCTTGCGATGACACAAAAGGTTCTGTTATGGCTTATGACGGAATTATTGATACAGTTGACGGAATTCATATTGCGGCTCAAGCCAGAGTTGCTCTTGTAATTCAGGCAGGTGGGGCTTTTAACGACAATATCATCACTAAAAATTGCGATAAATATGAGATAGGTATGATTACAACAGGTATTACCCATCATAAAATGTAAGGATTATAGAACATGGCAAAAGGTTTAAATAAAACAGTAACGTGGCTTTCATTGGCTCATTTTACAACTGACACGTATTCGGGATTTTTAAATCCTATCATGCCGTTTATTGCCGCCAACCTCGGAATTTCTATGGGAATTGCAGCACTTGTAATGAGTATTTCTCAATTGATAGCACAATTAATTCAACCTATTTTTGGATTTTTTGCAGATAATATTTTTAAACGAGTATTTATATTCTGGGGATTAATGTTTGCAGCAATATTTTTCCCTTTAACCGCTTGTTCTAAAAATTTAGGAATGCTTATTTTATTTGTAATACTTGGTAGTTTAGGTGTGAGTATATTTCACCCGCAAAGCATAGGTTTTGTAATAAGATTTACAAAAGAAGACTTTACAAGAAATATGGGAATATTCTTGAGCTTAGGTTCAATCGGATATTCTTTCGGGCCTGCAATTTCTTCTGCCGTTATGGAATATATAAAGCTTGAGGCAATGCCTATTACGTCTATTGCCGGAGTAATTTTGGCATTACTTATGTTCGCATGCGTTCCTAAAATTTCAAACACGGATAAAAAACCCGAAAAGAAAGATATCATTCAGGTTTTTAAAACAATTTTAACAAATAAACAGATATTAATATTAATTTTAATAGCAATAATGAAAGCAATAATTTCAAGCAGCTGTGCAATACTATTACCATTTTTCTGGAAAGATACGGGCTACAGCCCTGTACATATAGGAATGGCTTTATTCTGGTTTATGCTTGCGGGAGGATTCGGGTCTTTACTAAGTCCAAAATTTGAAAAACTTGTCGGAACACGAAATACAATATATATATCAATGCTTTCAATGCCGGTTATGATGTTTATATTTGTATTTGCAACCAAAACATATCCCGTTTTAGCATTTATAGACTTTGTTCTTATGGCTTTCGTATTAATGCTTGCAACACCAATTACAATGGTATTGGCTCAAAAGGAATTGCCACAATATAAAAGTATAATTGGCGGATTTTTAAATGGCTTTTGCTGGGGAATTGTTGGAGGAGTTCTGAGTGGTTTAGGTTTTATAGCTCAAAAATTCGGAGTTCTGCAAATACTTATGATTGCAAGTATTCTACCTGCTCTAAGCATATATTTCGTCAAAGATTTAAAAATTGAAGAAAAATAATGAAATGTTTTTAATTTAAATACATTCTATTAAAATCATACTTATCAAAAAGTATTCCATCGAAATAACCTTGTGAATCAATATGTGGTTCAAGTATGGTTGCATGTCCAATAGATAAAAATAAATTAGAATCTTGTGTGAACTCAACATCTTGAATTTTCGGAGATTTATGAATTATTACGTAATTTGTTTATGAGTTTTTGTATATCCCACCATAAAAATAAAATAAAAAAAGAAATGAAACCTGAACAGACAAATTGAACGCCTATAAAAGAAAAAAGACTTTTATTTATATCTGAAAAAGGGAATAATGATACAACAATTAAGGTAATTAGTTTATATTTCCAAGTTATTTTCATTGCGATTATAACTTTTTTTACTAAATTATTTTTACTTTTATTTTCCAAAAAGTAATATATTATTGGTAATAAAAACTTTGCGAATATAAAACAAAAAATAACAGCCAATGCAGTAGCAAGATCAATATCGTTTAAAAGTATATCAAAAAACACAATAGGAACAGGAATTATACATATTACAAAAAATATATTGCTGATAAAAAAAAGTGTAAGTAGTAATAGTGCAAAATCAATACTAAAAAAATCTTTATATTTAATAAAAAAATTCTCCATATGTTTATTATAATTTAAACCAACATATAAACAATATACCCATTGGTCTTAGTCGCTCTATTATTACCATTTAAATTCAATTGGAATAAAAAAATAATAATTTTTTAATCTATGCAATTCTTGTAAATAGTATGCTCCCGTATTATACAAGTATGTTATAAATTTTTCAAAATCTTCTTGCGGGATATATTCAAAATCATAAATATCAAATAATTCACCATTAAAAATTCCGTCTTCAATTCTTGGATTTAAAATAGTAAAATGTCCAACAGAATATTGTAAATTAGTATCAGTATCTATCCCTAAACCCGATATGAATTTAATATCTTGATTATAGTTTACTCTAATATCCTTTTGTAATTGTTCAAAATTAGATAATTTTTGACTAATTGAACTTGTTTTATCAAATATAATACCTTTCATATTTTTTGACACTTTTAAATCACTACCTATTTTGCGTAAATATTCATTTAATCTTTCATTAAATATTGGTTGTATTATTAAATATTCACTATTTGAACATGTGTCTTTCGGTAAATTTAGAGATAAATCCATGAATTGTTGAGCCTCTGGTCTATTATAATTTAATAAATTATTAATAAAATATAGTGGTCCTTTTGAGTATTTAGCGACTTCTAATAGTTTATCAATTTGAGGTTTTGCGTTTTGAACAGTAGCAGACATGCCATTATAAATATTTTCTAAAGCCTGTGGTCTTTGTATCACAGAGTTTACAAATTGATTTAAATTTTCATTAGTAAAATTTTCCAATTCGTTGGCAACTTCTTTATAATCATCATTTTTAGCATACGTTTTTATTCGATTAGAAATAATTAACGGCTTATTATTTTCTTGAACCATAATAAGTTCCTTCTACTGCGACAATTATAGCATAAATTTATAATTTGTAATCAGTAAACCATTTTATCCACTATTCAAGAGGGATTTTAACATTAATAATTGTATAATATGGTATTGAATTTCCGGAGATTTATGAATTATTGCGAAATTTGTTTATGAGTTTTTGTATATCCCACCATAAGAATAGTACTATGTAGCAACTTAATAAATCGCAAGTACTAGTTAATATTGCGTGTAAAGTAATATAGTCTTTATATTTTTGTATATGGACAGTGTATGAATTTAAAACTAATAAAAGAAATGGTATTTCAACAATAATTAGTGTGCATAATCTGTACCAAATATTATTTTTTAAATTAAAAATAATATTTTTTAAAAATATACTACATGATTTTTTTTCAATTATGAAATACCAATATGGTAATATACATATTCGCAAAATAAAAATTATAAAATATAATAAACATATAATTATAAAAACTAAAATTTTAATATTTATTTCTGGTTTATCAAAATCTGTTCCAATTGCCCATGTTAATGATTCAAAAAGTGCAAACAAGAATGATATAAATACAA
Source organism: bacterium (assembly GCA_017478515.1). Taxonomy (GTDB): domain Bacteria; phylum Cyanobacteriota; class Vampirovibrionia; order Gastranaerophilales; family Gastranaerophilaceae; genus UBA791. The sequence goes on along the minus strand of JAFVDH010000041.1, from coordinate 3,792 downwards.
AAAAATACATAATAGGCATAAGTATATGTATGCTTATTGTAATTATTAAATCCTTGTATTGTCGTATCTTTTTTATCATACAACAATTTTACCATTTAAACATAATGGGAACAAGAATATAAAAGTTATGACCGTTTGTAATTTGTATTATAAAAAAGATATCATTAGCTAAATAAGTAATTAAATGTTTATAATCAAATTTTTTATAATATTCTAACCAATCAAAATCATACTTGTCAAAAAGTATTCCATTGAAATAACCTTGTGAATCAATATGGGACTTAAGTATGGTGGAAGTTTTTTACTTCCGTATCATGTTTAGAAATAAATTGTTACTATTTTATATACTTTTGGCAAAATAAACTTGTAAAATAAATTATTATATAAGTAGGAGCAAAACAAAAACAAAGATAAGCCCATAATAAACTATTTGAAATATAGTGAAAATAAATTATTAAGATACATATAATGACTATTGTTGTCTTTAATTTTATATTTTTAAACAAATTATTTATATATTTGCTCCAATGTTTTTTTATTGCAAATCTTGTTATAAAAATTGTTAATAGAAGATAAATAATAGGTATTATAAAAAAACAAATAAATAATAAAATAAAAAATTTAGGAATATCCATATCATAATTTAATACACGACTTACCATAAATATAAGTCCAAAAATATATAATTCTAATATTGGTAACAATGATATTATTGTCATTATTACCAAAAATTTTATTAAACCTACTTTATCTTTATTCATAAATAAATTTTACCATAATTTTTCTAATAAAATATAGATATTAAACTGATTTTCAAGATATTCTTTTTGCTGCAATGAATAACCCCAGTTGTTAATATATATAAAGGCATCTTTTTCTATATCACCTGTATATTTACGTTTTTCAAAATCATAATAATCAACAATTATACCCATAAAATATCCATTAGATGTTATGTATGGGTTATATAATTTGCAATGTTGTAATCCTAAAAAATTATCTAAACCTTCTAAATTACCTTTTACAATAAATTCAATATCATAAACTTTTTCAGTCTTACCAGATATTAAATCTTGTAGATTGTTTTTGACAAAATCTTGAATTTCTGTTGATTGCCATAATAATTGGGATTGTTCGGAATTGTTATCGTAAACAACACCTCTTGCATCTTGAGGTATTCCAACATTGTCCATTAAATTATTTAATTCAGTATTTAAAATTTCTTTTCTGGAATTCAAAATGTATGCATGCTTATTTTTCTTTGCATATTCAAAATCATTCATTGCATTTTGTAGATTTGCACCAGCAACTTTCATTTTCGGACTGGCTGCTTTCCCAAGTATATTTATTAATTTTTCATCTAATGTCATTTTATCTTCTACTTTATTGCTAGAATTTATATTATTAATTTGAGCTAAATTTTCATTAGTAAAATTTTCCAATTCGGTAGCGACTTGTTTATAATCACAATTCTTAGCATATATTTTTATTCGATTAAGTAAATTTGATACTTGTTGATATGTTTGCCACAATTTTTCTAGTTTTTTATATTTTTCTGAATACTCTTGCTGATTTTTTGTATTAACAAGATTTGTAACAGAGTTATCCACATCATATTTTATTTGCTCTACCTGAGTATCAAATCTTTTAATTTGTGTATCAAATTGCGGTTTCAAATATTCTATATTCTGTTTGCTATTGTTATCTTTTTTCATTGCCTGATATATTTCAAGTGCTATTGGTGCAAGTTCTTCTCCAATAACTAAAACTGTTTTTAATACTTCACCTATTTTGCTAAAAGTATCACCGATACTATTATTTTCCGATAAATTTTGAGATTGTTCATTTATAGGATTATTTTGATATTCATAATTAGTTAGAGAATTTGATTCTATATTTCTAAAATGTTCTTTAACCTGTGTTCCGTCTTTTTTTACATAAGCATTTACGTGTACTTGTTTTTGCATAAATTTATCCCCTATTTATAATCGACAGTTGAATAATATTATTTATAACATTATTTTCCATATTTGTCAAAATACGTTGATTTTTATTGTGTTTTATATAATATTTATATATGAACAAACAAGAACAACTTATTAAATTCGGAATAGCATTAAAAAGCAGACGTCAGGCACTAAAATTAAGTTTGAGAGATGTAGAAAAAATATCTAATGTTAGTGCTGCACTTATTACTAAACTTGAAAACGGTAAAATGGCGAATTTTCCAAAAGCTTTGACTATTAAACAACTTAGTAATGCTCTAAAATTTGATAATGAATTATTTATATTAGCGGATATATTATCTGAACAGACAACCATAGAAAAATCCGAAAAAACTTTTGAAGAAGAATTTAGAGAGTTTTTAGCAACAAAAACCAATCTGAATGCTGAAAATATTGAACAAATATTATATTTTGTATCAGGTTTAGAAAAGTTGCAAGAAATTCAAAACAATTTTAATAGTACAAAATAGACTTTATAGAGGAGTAGCCCTATAAAGAAAATTGGTTTATAATTGACCTATGACAAAAGCAAGACAAACACAGGTCAGCACATTCAGAGATGCATGGGTAGAAGTTAATTTAGACTATTTAACGCAAAATATAAAAGCCTTTAAAGAGTATCTACCCGAAGACAAAAAATTACTTGCAGTAGTAAAAGCGGATGCCTATGGACATGGGGTATCAATGATGCTGCCGACTATTTTGTCATGCAAAATAGATATGCTTGGCGTTGCATCAATAGATGAAGCTTTAGATTTAAGAACCGCAGGTGCTGCGTGTGATATTTTAGTTCTAGGAGCACCACCTGTTTGGGCATTTGAAAGTGCAATAGAAAATGATATTTCTATATCAATATTCAACGACGACCATTTGGAAGCTGCAAAACAAATATACAAAAGAAAGTCAAAACCCGTAAAAGCTCATATAAAAATTGATACAGGAATGAACAGAATTGGTGTAAGAGCAGAAGATGCAACAGATTTCATAAAAAGAGTTCAAAAACTTGAATACATAAATCTTCAGGGTATATTCTCCCATCTTGCAAACAGCGATAACGAAAAACTCACTAAAGACCAGCTTGATAAATGGGAAAATATTATTTCAAATATAAACACAGCTGGACTTTTAACACATATTTTCAGCAGTATTGGAGCTTTGTCATACAAATGCAGCTGCAATATGATACGTCTTGGAGGAATGATTTACGGACTAAATTCACCGTTTCCAAACAATAAAAAAAGCCCTTTTGAAGTAAAACCTATTTTGGGATTAAAAGCAAGAATTTCAAATATTCACAAAGTCAAAAAAGGAGAGGGAGTAAGTTACAGTTATAATTTTGTAGCAGATAAAGATATGACCGTTGCAACAATTCCTATCGGATATGCAGACGGCATAGACAGACGGCTCTCCGGTAAAATATCAGGATATATAAACGATAAAAAAGTAAATCAAATCGGTAACATTACAATGGATCAAATGATGTTTGATGTAACGGATATTGATACGGAAGTAGGCGAAATAATAACCCTTTTAGATGAAAGAATAAGCATAGACGAATGGGCAGAAAAAGCAGAAACAATAAATTACGAATTAACATGCCGTCTAAAAGTAAGATTACCGAGAATTTATACAAGATAGTGAAATATTCATGTTTTTGATAGAATATTTATCCGATAAACAACGGACGAATACAAACAAATAAGACAACTTCAGATAAGACAGGAGAAAATATGACAGAAACCAATACATACGATTACGGAATAATAGGTTCGGGGCCGGCAGGATT
>JAFVDH010000040.1 GCA_017478515.1 bacterium | reverse complement strand
GGGGTCGACAGAGCGAACGAAGTTTTCGAAATCAGATAGAAAGCGAGCACCTCGTGCCGAAACAAAAACAACCTCGTAAAAAGAGGTTGTTTAAAATAAATTGCCGATGGCCGGGGTCGAACCGGCACGAGGTTACCCTCACAAGATTTTGAGTCTAGCACGTCTACCAATTCCATCACATCGGCGTGAAATTATTAAGTTGTCAGTTTTGCTTGCGTCAGTGATGGAATTGGTTTAATCTAACTCGGCTTCCCTCGCCATCCCACTTCGTGTGAGCCTCTCGGTCGCCTTGCCATCACATCGGCGTGAAATTATTAAGTTGTCAGTTTTGCTTGCGTCAGTGATGGAATTGGTTTAATCTAACTCGGCTTCCCTCGCCATCCCACTTTGTGTGAGCCTCTCGGTTGCCTTGCCATCACATCGGCATTAACATTCATCAAATTAATTTCGTATTTATATAATACCAAAAAAATTTCAAATTTCAAATATAATTTATTGAATTCTTTTTTTATGCCGTTTTATAACACTTTTTTCTCTTAAAACCTAATCCTAAAACTTTTATATTTATCTTGGAAAGAGGAGGTTTTATGCGTAAATTATTTTATCTGGCTCTTATAATGCTTATTTGTTCATATATTTCTGTCCATGCCGCTACTTTAGAGGGTGGAATTTCTACTGACAGAATTAAATCAGAACCTGTAAAAAATCAGATTTTTGATTCTGCAACAAATTTACCCGTTCCTTTTGCAAAAGTTATTTTGCCAAAAGAGAATTATACAACGTATACCGATGCAAACGGTTGTTTTAATTTAGACACAAAGGTAAGGGATAACTCTATTCTTGCTGTTGAAAAAGACGGTTACAGACCTTTTTCTTTAACTCTTAACTCTAATTCTGTCTTAAATCCTATAAGAGTTAATATTGATAAGTCAAAGCCTTTTGATATTGTTATTGATTCTGATATTTGTCATCTTGGAGATAATGCTTATTCGGAAAATTCAGCTAATTCTTCCGAGTTCAAAATTAAATCAACGGGAAGTTCTTATTCTAAGTCATTTAGTGTTAACAAGACTTCTCCAAATCAAAACATATATTTAATAATAGGTTCAATAATAGGATTAGATACAAAGCTGGCACAAAAAATGGGTCAAAATAGGATAAAAACAGCATATTCTTCTCCTGTAGAAATATTTTTTAATGGTACAAAAATATCAGAACTTCATCTTAACGGTGACAATCAGCGTATTAAAATTCCGTCAAGAATTGTTAATAATGGTAAAAATGAATTAACTATAAAAACGGGTCACAATTTAATGGAAATGGCATATATTGATTATGATGACATAGAGTTTATGAATTTATCAGTAGTAACCGAATAGGGCATTCTAATTTCTTTGTTTGTTGTAAAATAAAGAAAAAAGGAGTGTATCATGAAACTTCATAATTCATTTACAGATAAAACAGAAGAATTTAACACCATTGAACCAAATAAAGTAAAAATGTATGTTTGCGGCCCTACTGTGTATGATAACGCACATTTGGGGCATGCCAGATGTTACATTACGTGGGATGTTTTATACAGATATTTTAAATTTAAGGGATATGATGTTACATATTGCCGTAACGTAACTGATGTTGACGATAAAATTCTTAAGAAAGCGGAGAAAGAAAATAAAACTCCGGAAGAAGTTTCAAAATATTGGTATAAGGCTTTTGAAAACAGTATGAAGGCTTTAAATACTTTAAAACCTGATATAGAACCATTTGCAACAAAAACCCTCGGTGAAATGATTTCTATGGTAAAAGATTTAATAAATAATGGTTATGCTTATGAAAGCAATGGAGATGTATATTTTAGGGTTAAAAAATTCAAAGAATACGGTATGCTTTCAAAACAGCCTATTGACCAATTAGAAAGCGGAGCAAGGGTTGAGGTCGGAGATTTAAAGGAAGACCCGCTTGACTTTGCATTATGGAAAAAAGATGAAAAATTCGGTTACAAATCTCCGTGGGGTGTCGGACGTCCAGGTTGGCATATTGAGTGTTCAGCTATGAGCAGAAAATATTTGGGCAAAACGATTGATATTCACGCTGGCGGGGCTGACTTAATTTTCCCTCATCATGAGAATGAAATCGCTCAATCTGAATGTGCTAACGGCTGTAAGTTTGTTAATTATTGGCTGCATAACGGTTTTGTTACTATTAATAATGAAAAAATGTCAAAATCTTTGAACAACTTTTTGACTATTGATGAATTATTAAAATCTTATGATGCAAATACCTTGAGATTATTTATTTTGACAAATCATTATAGAATGCCTGTTGAATTTTCTGATGAAGTGTTAACTTCAGCATCAAACGGAGTTAAAAGATTGTTGAATGCTAAGGCCTCAAAAATTGATGAGACTTTGGATTTAACTCAATTAGAAGAATATAAACAATTTGTTGAGGCTATGGATGATGATTTAAACACATCAAAAGCTTTGGCTGTTTTGTTTGACCTTGTTAATAAGGCTAATAAGGATGTTCCTTATGCTTATACTTTATTGGTTAAATTGGCGGAAACACTCGGTTTTAATATGGCTAAAACTTCTTTAACTGATGAAGAATTGGCTGAAAAAGTCGAATTAATTTCTTCTAAATTAGGTGAAAATATTTCTTCTATGGAAGAGTTAATTGCCTTTAGAAAAAAAGCAAGAGACGAAAAGAATTGGGATATAGCGGACAAAATTCGTTTTGCCTGTGATGAAGTTGGAATTGTATTGAAAGATTCGAAAGAGGGCACAGTTTGGGAGCTAAAAAATTCGTAAGAATTTTTATACTAAGTTTAATTTTAATTTGCTCGGGCTTTTATTTTAATGTAAATGCTCAAGATGTTCGTGTTGCGATAAGTAATCAAAATATGTCGAATTTTGCTTATACTGATATAACTGTGTTTGCATTAAGTAAAGTTGATGTTTATAATTCTGTTACTGGAGAAAAAATATTTTCAACAGATAAGGATAAAGATATTCAAATTACATTGAAAGATAATATTTTTAAAATACAGTCAGAAGATTTAAAAAAGCCTTTCGAATTAGAAAATGATATAATAGTTAATTCTCCTACGGGACTTTTGGGTGTAAAAAATTTAAAAAGAGCCGGTCAGCAAGCTTTTTATAGAGGAAGCTTTAAAATAACAAAATCAACATCAAAAAAAGATATATTTTATCTTGTAAATGTAATTGATGTGGAAGAATATTTAAGAGGCGTTGTGCCTAACGAAATGCCTTGTTATTTCGGATTGCAGGCTTTAAAAGCACAAGCTGTTGCAGCAAGAAATTACGCACTTTCTCCTCGAACAAAGGCGTATAGCGAATTTGACCTTTCAGATACCGTTGCAAGTCAGGTTTACTATGGTGCCAATACTGAGAAAGCTCTTTCTAATCAGGCTATTGCAGAAACTGACGGTATTGTTGCACTGTATGATTGGGATTTGATTTTGGCACAATATTCTTCAACGGCGGGCGGATATACGGAATATTATGATAATGTATACGGTGACGGTAAAAAGCTTACAAAACCTTATTTGGCAGCTGTTCCGGATAATAAAAGTCAAAAACCTTTAAAAACTCAGGAAGATGTTAAAGAATTTTACTCGACAAAACCTGATGATACTTATGATGTTAAATCTCCTTATTACCGCTGGCAAAGAGAATGGAGTAAGGATGAATTGGAAGATGTTTTGATAAAAAATATTACTAAGTCTGCCAATTTATGGGCAGTTATCCCTGAAAATAAAGATGTGGATAATCCTAAAAATTTGAAAGATATTACTATTAAAAAACATGGTAAATCAGGTAAAATTCTGGAGCTTGAAATAGAATTTGAAAATAATAAATACACTGTTTCTAAAGAGCTTGTGATAAGAAGAATATTTACAAAAGACGGAAAAGCTCTTCCATCTGCAAATGTTTATTTTGAAAAAGAATATGACAACGGATTTTTTACCAATAAAAAACTTTCCAAAATAACTGCCTATGGAGGAGGTTTCGGGCACGGTGTAGGAATGAGCCAATGGGGTGCGGGATATATGGCTACTGAATTAAAAATGCCGTATTCTAAAATTCTGAAACATTATTATACAGATATTTCCCTTGCAACTATTCCTGTTATTATTTCTAATGATGATGAACAAAAAATTGTAAGCCAAAAATTTTATGCATCACAAAAAAGTGCAAGATTAGTTATTAATAATAAATTTGAAGTGGGTAAAATTCTTGTTAAAATAAATGATAAGGAAGTTTTGATTTTATTGGAACGTCATATGCTCCCTGCCCATAAATATGATGCGGTTGATATTTCAAAATACATAAAAAAAGGCGAAAATGAGATAACATTCTATTATCCTGAAGGAGAGGGTAATAATAAAGCTGTAAGATTATATGTGGAATTAACGGGTGAAGATGAATAATGACACGTGATACTAACATAAATTCCGGTGAAAAAATTCTTAAAAATACTAACGAAAATGTTAATAATACTACGACTATACTTAAAGCAGCCTGGATAATTGCTGTTGTAACTGTATTTAGTAAAGCTTTGGGATTTGTAAGGGACGTTATTATTGCAAATTATTATGGTGCATCTACGGTTTCGGATGCATATTTTTATGCGTACCAAATTCCTGCACTCGCTGTAATTTTACTTGGCGGAGTCGGAGGCCCTTTTCATAGTGCTACAGTTGCTGTTTTCTCGAAAATTATCCCCGATTTTAATGTTAAAGCTCCAGAACATGCTAAGAAATTGTTTAATACTTTTGTAACAGCAAGTTTTATATTTTTCTTGGTTTTGGCTATTTTGTTTTTTGTTTTTGCCAATCAAATTATGTCGGTTATTATCTCGGGAGAAAGCAATGCTCATTTGATTTCACTTGCGGCTAAACATTTGCAAATAATGTCTCCTACTCTTGTGATAGGCGGGCTTGTCGGGATAATGTACGGTATTTTGGTTACTTACAGTGAGTTTTTAATCCCTAATATTTCGCCAATGATGGTTAGTTTTGTTATTATAGGCACTTTGATGATATCAGGCGGTGATAAAACGGGTTATCTCCTTGCAGGTGCTACTATGATTGGTGCTTGCTGTCAACTGTTATTGCAATTGCCAAAAGTTATTAAACTTGGATTTAATTTTAAGCCGAATTTTAATATCTTTAATAATCCTGACTTTAAAACAATTTTAGAATTGTTATTTCCTGCGGTTTTAAGTTCGACCGTCGGTCAAATTCATATTTATGTGGATATGTTTTTTGCTTCTCTTCTTGAAGAGGGGGCTTGGACTGCTATTGGATTTGCTAACAGAATTTTTCAATTCCCTGTCGGAATTCTTGTTACTGCGTTTTTAGTTCCGCTATTTCCTGTCTTTTCAAAACTTGTCGGACAAAAAGATTGGGAAGGAATAAAAAATTATTTTAATAAAGGTGTCGGGGTTTTATTTCTTGCCGCTATTCCTGTTATTATCGGTATTATTTGTGTTGGACAGGATGCTGTTGCTCTTGTATTTCAGCGTGGAGCTTTTGATGCTAATGCTACTTTTATGGTTACGGAAGCTCTTTGGTTTTTGTCTTTTTCCATTATCCCTTATGTATTTAGGGATTCTATTACAAGACTTTTCTACTCGTTTAACGATTCCAAAACACCATTTATTATCGCATTCAGTTCTATTGTCTTGAAAGCTCTTTTAAATATGCTTCTTGTTAAACGCCTTGGTATTGCAGGTATTACTCTTTCTACTTCTCTGGTAACTCTTTTTAATGCTTGTATGCTTGGTATTTTGATTTCTCGTCATTTGAAATTGGATTATAAAAATCTGTTTAAAAATTTCTTTAAAATGATTATCGCAGGAGGCATTACTTTTTGTGCTTGTTTCTTTTTAGCAAAACTTATGAATAATATTTCTATCAATATTCAACTTTTGGAAATTATTAAAATTTGTACCATCGCTGTTGTTTGTATTATAATTTATGTTGGTTTGAATTTATTGTTTAAAAATGAATATGTAATAGAATTAAAAAACAGATTAGTAAGGAATAAAAAATGATTTTTGAAAAAGAAAAAATAATAAAAATATTGAAAAATGACGGTGTCATCGCATTTGTAACTGATACGGTATGGGGTCTCGGATGTCTTCCGACAAGTGAAAGGGCTTGTAAAAGAATATACGAAATAAAAAAACGTGATGAGAGAAAACCTCTTATCTTAATGTCCAATTCTGTATATAACCTTGTTAAATACGTTGATTCTGTACCGGAAAAGGCGGATGAACTTATTAATAAGTATTTTCCGGGTGCGTTAACTCTGGTTATGAAAAAAAGTGGAAACGTTCCGAATTGGCTGTCTTCAAATATGGATACGATAGGTATAAGAGTGCCTAATAACGCTACATTTAAGGCTATTTGCGATTTTATTCCTGGACGAGTTTTGGCTACTACAAGTGCAAATGTTTCAGGTCTTAAACCTGCTATGACTTATGAACAAGTGGTTAAAGATTATGACCTTAAAGTCGATTATGTTATAGAAGATTTTGGCAACTGTGCAAAGGGTACTGCGTCTACTGTTGCAGGTGTTTTTGATGACGAAGTTATTATTTTCCGCCAAGGAATTATAAAAGTAATTTAAATTTGGATTTTACAATAAGATAAATCCTTGAATTTATATTATAAAATTAAGTTTAAACTTAATTTTGAATTATTCCAAAACCCGTTGTAATCATGCAATGGTGGCATTGTAAAGAATTGTAAAACATGTGTTATCATGGTAGCAAAAAAAATATTTATGGATTTTACATGAGTGCGTACAAAATGTATGCAGGTACAAACATGATTAAATAAGGTAAAGGAAATGGTAGATAACAGAGCAGCAGGATTTTACGGAATAGGTGGCTCTTTTAACTTTAAAAGCGGAGATATATCAGGTACAGCCGCATCTTTGCAGGATGATAAGCAAGGACAGGGCAATGAATACTCTCCTCAACGTAAAAAAGAAGAAGAGGCTAAAAACCAGATGAATAATAATCCTTACGTTGATAGAAGTGCTCAACTTAATGCAACACTAAGTTCTCTCGCAATGCTGAATGTTGCAAATGTCTTGAATACTAAAATACGTGCAAAGGATTTGAATAAAATATATGACTACGACGAAGATGGAATTGAACCGACAAAAGAAGAACAACTCGTCTATAGGATTTCAGGTATTAAAAAAGATAGAAATGACCAACTAAATTGATGTTTAGTAATGTGAATTTGCATAAAAAAAGAGACTTAAATATTTATTTAAGTCTCTTTTAGTATCTATTATAAGTTTATAACATTAATATTATTGTTTTATATTTCTGCGATGGTTTCGTAGTTATAGTAGTTAGTTACTTCTTCTCTTGCAAGTACTGTTAAGTTATTTATGTATTGAGAGAAAATCATAAATATCATATGTCTTACTTCCATCGGAACTATAAGGATTATGTTATCAAGATTTAATTCTGAAGCTGTTTTTTCAAGTTTATCAACAACTTTTTCTATTTTAGATGCCTCAAGTCTTACAATATTATCCTCGTTATCTTCCTGTTGGGCTTTAAACATGTTTAACATTGTTTTGTCGGCAAACTCTATACCTTGCACTGTATCTTCGTCAGAAAGATATTTGTTGCAGATAATTCTTGCCATTGAAAGTCTTATTTTATCCAATAAATCTTCTTTTGTCGGTTCATCTGAAAAGTCATTAATTTTTTCAAAGAAATAAACTATGTCTTTTATTGAAACTCGTTCTCTAATCAAGCTTACCATTAAGTATCTCAATTCCGATACAGAAATGAAGTCTCCGATAATATTTTCAACAAGGAAAGGATTTTTTTCAGTTACGAGTTCCATATATTTATTAACGGCTTCGTAGTCCAAAAGCTCTTCTACATACTTAATAGAAACATATTCCAGTGCTCTGCCTATATATTCTGACGGAGTTATTCCCTTTTGCCAAAAATCTTTTGTATCTTCTTTTGAAATCCAAATAATTTTCTTGCCTGTTATAGAATCTATACCTGTATACATTCCTTTTTTCTTTTTGATATTTAGTTCATCTTGAAAATACATCAAGTAGTTAGGGTATACAAATGAATTGAATACGCTTAGTTCCCTGATATTTATAGAGAATTCGTACGGTGCAAGCAGTTCATCATCTTTAAATATTATTTTAGGAATAACATAGCCCAGTTCATCTGTTAATTGTTGTCTTACTTTTACGGTTTCACTTAGCAGGTCATTTTCATTATCTGCCTCGGGGCTTACGAATTCTACAATTTCTTCGTTCAAATGAATTGAAAATTTTTCGCTTGAAATATAGTTAAACATTTCATCCGGAGAGATAGCTTTTACAAGGCTATGCTGCAAATTTTCAAGTTCTTTATATCCCGCTGACATTTTATTATTAAGTGTTTTTCTTTCGCTTGAGCCTGCTGTTGCGTTTTCAAGTTGATTTTTGTATTTTTGAACTTTCTTTTTTTGTTCTTTTATTTTTGTTTGAATATCTTTTGTAATTTCGTACGGCGTAAGTTTTTGAGACAGCATTTTTTCCATTTGGCTTTTAAATGCCGAAATATTCATCACTTCATCGTAGGCGTTGTTTGTTGTAATATTTGCATCTTTAACAAATATACAATTAAAATTAAATCCGTCATCTGCTTCAACTTCATGCATAGAATATAACTCCCAGCCGTCAGCAGACATTTCGTTCAACAAATTTTCTAACGGTTCTGTTGTGTCTGCGGGTACGGTTTTTATTATGTATTGAAGTTTTGTATTTTTAAACATAGTTTACTCCTTTTAGATAAGTGATAAATATAAGTTTAATATAGTTTTATTTATTTTGCACCTTTTTTAAGTTTTGCAATAACTAAATCACTTACGTCAATTCCGCCTACAAATATTACTCTTGCATCCACTATTGCGTCCAATTTTTGTTCTACTAGAACTTCTCTTGAGGCTTTTTGAATTTTGTCATAGATTGCTTTTTCTTTATCTTGTTTAAATTTTAAATAAGCTTCTTTTTTTGCTTTAAATTCTTTTGCTACTTGTTCTTCAAAATTTTTCTTTTGTATAGGTGTAGTCAAGTTTTTAGCTTTTTTTTCTTGTTGAAGCAGGTATTCTTGTAGAGCTAATTCTTTTTGGCTTATTTCCTGCATTGCAGTTTGAATTGCATCATAGCCTGTATAGATTTTTTCTGTATCAATATAACCTATGCCTTCTGCCAAAGCTGTATTACCTGTAATTAGAGCTGTTGTTATTCCTAGAGTAATAATTAATTTTTTTAAGTTTTTCATATTTTATCCTTTCATTTTATCTGTTTTAATATTTGTGTGTGTGGTCTAATTATTAGCCGATTAATTTCTAGTACATCATGTCTCCGACACCAAAAGTAAAGTATCCGTTTTTGTTGCCGTTAGCACCGCTTCGAGTAAGCGGGAAACCGTAGTCAACAGATAGTGGGCCTATACCGGGAATATACAGTTTTAACCCTACCCCTGCCGAAATAGCTTCCATCGGTCTGTCGTATATAACGTCGCTGATTGTAGGGTTGAAAACTTTACCTGCATCAACGAAGAATGATAACTTAATGTTGTCAAAGAACGGTACTTTTTTAATTCTGTCAAGGAATAGGAATGGTGTATTTAATTCTGCACTACCCATTACAAAAGCTTCGCCTGTACCTACACCGCTCATTTTGTAACCTCTAATTGTATATGGGCCTCCCAAGCGGTATGCCATTACTTCAGGCATTTCTCCGTGAATATTTCCTCCGGCCTTTGCTGTTAAAGAAAATACCGATTTACTTGCAACAGGTGTATATTGTTTTACCATACCTGTAAGTTTTCCGTGTGTATTTCCGTTAAATCCGAAGTTTTCTTCAAATTTGATATTTGCAAGTACGCCGTTTCTTGTGTTTATTGTATTGTCTCTTGTATCATAGGTAAGTCCCGGAGCAAGAGTTAAAAAGAATCCTCCGTCAAGTTGTTTTGCACGTTGTGAGATAGGTATTTTATGAAGTTTGTATAATGAGGCTATTCCTGCAAAATTACCTTCATCAACTTTTACTTCTTCCAATCCTGCCGTAAATGTTGTTGTTAAGTATCTGTTTGTTTTCCAAACATGTGCTGCTGTTCCCTGAATACCAAATCTTTTTTCAATGGCAAGAGGAACTTGGTATGAACCGAACTCTCTATAGAATAGTTTACTCATCAAAGATGTATCTGAATTTAAGAAATAAGGTTCAAAGAAACTAAGTTCGGCTTGCAGGTTCATATGGTCTTCTATTGAAGAATCGTTAAGGATAACACCTGAACCTAACATAAAGTTAAGACCAACTCTCTGGTTCAAGCCTCTGAAATTATTATCGCTTATTCCGATAGAACCAAAGATACCTGTTCCGCTGTCTAAGCCTCCGCCCACAGATACTTGTGCTGTTCTTTGTTCTTCTACTGTAATTGTAATATCGTATTTGTCAGGATTGTCTTTTGTTGGTTCTATTTCACGATTTACATCTTTAAACGCTTGTGTTGTGTAGAGTCTTACCAAATCAGCTTTGATAAGGTTTTCGTTGTAAATCATACCGGGTTCTGACAGAATATTTCTTTCAATTATGTAATCTTTTGTTTTTCTGTTTCCCGAAATTAATATTTTGTTAATTTCTCCCTCAGCAATAACGATATTCAAAGTTCCGTCCGGGTCATCCGTAAGAGAGCTTATTCTTGCTAAAATATAACCTTTTTCTGCATAGTAATTTTGAATTTTTTCAATAATTTCGTTTATTTGAGCATAGTTTTGGGGTTTTCCTTTTAGGGGTAATAAAAATGGCAGAATTTCTTCGGTTGAAATAACAGAATTGCCGTCAATCAAAAAATCCGTAACCGGAATATTTTCTTCTACGACGATTTTTAGGGTTATTGTATTGTCTGAATTTTCAATAGGAATTGCTTTCATTCTTTCCGTAAAAAATCCTGTTGCATAGATATTTTTAAGGTTTCTTTGAATAGCACCCACGTCATATTCATCGCCTGCTTTTATATCTAACAATTCGTAGACGTAATCAGAGCTTATAACATTAGTTCCATAGACTTCAATATTTCGGATAAATTTAGCTTCTTTTTCAATTGGAGCCGGGGTTTTAGTTTCTTGATAAGGGGTGTTTTGGGTAGGGGTTTCAAAATCAAAATCATAGTTGTAGGGATAATCTTCAATAGCCGATGCCGGTTGATTTGTCAATAAAATCAACGCAAAAAGCACACAAAATATTCCTATCTTTTTATATATATCAGCTAAGCTCAATCTTTATCCCTAATTTATAATCGAAACTAATGTATGAAATTATTATACTCCAAAAATGATTGAAAAACCATGTAAATAGTAACTTTTACACTAATTTACAATTGAGAATTCAATGCTCTGAAACTGTGTTATAATTGCTTTATGAGAAAATTAGCGATTATTATTTCCAACATAATTTTATTAATTTTGTCAATTTCCATGATTTTTCCGTTTATTGTCATGGTTTTTCTGTCATTTGTTCCGAATTCGGATATTTTTTCCCAGGGTTTTCCTACGCATTTCAGTTTTGTAAATTACAAGAATGTTTTTGCTTCAATTCCTGTGTTTACTTATTTTATGAATTCTTTAATTGTATCGTTGGGGGCAACGGCGGGTCAGGTTGTGATTGCAAGCCTTGCCGGGTATGCTTTTGCGAGGTTTGAATTCAGGGGTAAGAATGTTTTGTTTTTTATAATTCTTTTGACGATGATGATTCCGCCTCAGGTCAATATAATTCCGTTATTTTTTTTAATGCGTGAATTGCATATGGTTAATACTTATAGTGCATTAATTTTGCCTGCATTGTTTGGCGGATTTGGGGTTTTTATGATGAGACAGTTTTTTCTTGGACTGCCTAAGGAGCTTGAAGAATCCTCTCTGCTTGACGGGTGTAATTTGTTTCAAACTTTTTTTAAGATATGTTTGCCTTTGGCGTTGCCGGCTGTTGTTACTTTAAGCATTTTTACTTTTGTTGCCAATTGGAACAGTTTTATGTGGCCGTTAATTATTACAAATGACGAAACAATGAGAACTTTGCCTGTCGGATTTGCAATATTTAAGGGAAGTTTCAGAGAGATTACTCTTTGGGGTGAACTGCTTGCCTGTGCGGTAATTTGTATTATTCCTGTAATTTTGGTATTTTTACTCGGGAGAAAATATTTTATCAATGATTTGATAAAAGGTGCGGTTAAGGAGTAGTTGTAATTAGCCTGTTGGCTAATTACCCTGATTTTCGTAATTTCATAAAATACTTATATGCAAATAAAAGGCAGAGATTTATCCTTAGAAACTTATTTTGCTATGGCTGTGCATGATTTAAAGACCCCGATAAATGCACAGATTTTGGCAACGGAATATTTGCTTAAGAATGCAAAGCTGTCGGAAGATTTGAGCGGGCTGATAAATGATATACAGGGTTCGGCAAAGTATTTGAAACTGCTTGTTGATAATTTGCTGACTAAATATCAAATAGACATTCAAGCACAAAATATTTGTATAAAACCTAATCTTGTAAGCGAAGTTGTTGAAGACGCCTTTTCCTGCGTAAAATTTTTGACAGAGGAAAAGGGAGTTTCTTTAATTGTTATAAATAAGATTAAAACTGATGTTCAAATGTTTGACTATATTGAGATAAAACGGCTTATAACAAATCTTCTTGCAAATGCAATTGACTTTACAAAAAATAAAGTCATTTTAAAAATATCCGAAACGGAGAAATATATAAGGTTTTCGGCAGCGGATTACGGTACGGGTATAAATTTGGAAAATAAGAACGATATTTTTAGCAGGGATTTAACCCTATCAAAATCACAAAAACGCCTTGGAACCGGTTTGGGATTGTTTATATCAAAGCAAATAGCAGAGGCTCACAGAGGCAAGATTTGCGTAAAATCAAAAATTGATAAGGGGACGGTTATATCCTTTATATTACCTAAATAATTTTTAACTTGTTGAATTATTTTAAAAAAATGGTTTATAATAAATTGACAAGGATAATACGGTTTTATGCATAAAATTATCAAACAAATATCGCTTTTTATTCTTTCAATGCAGGAAAAGATTTTGAGTTTCAAGCTTAAAGGTGCACTTGGCACAACTTTTACAAATTCAACGTCTAAAACCGTTTTGACAAAGGATTACACCGTAAACTTCAGCTCAGAAACCGAAAAAAATAAACAAAAGTTAAAAGATGAAGTTACGTTGATTTTGAAAGAGTTTAATAACGATGTTGATAAGATTTTAGGATATATAGAACTTGAGGGGACAAAGGTTTATAATCTCAAGTTTGCAGAAAAAATATTGAAACTTATCGGAGAAGAAAAAGGCTTTATAACTGCAATAGACGGGTTTAAGGCGTTTGTTTTGAATTTGATTTTGGAAAAGAAAATTTCTTTTAAATCAGAGGATATTTTTGTTGTTGAAGATAAAAATGTTGAACCGTATTCTTTAATTCATCAGTTCCATAAGTGGTATGCCAAAAAGTTAAATCTTCCGGGATTTGATAAAAAGTCCCAAAAAATATTTAAAAAATATTTGAAAAACGATAAAGATGTAAGCAAATTAAAAATGGAGGAAATAGTTTCGTTAAAAGAGGCTATAGCAAGGGATACGGACGCTATAAACTTTGTTGTTGATTTGGCAAAGAATTCAGAGGGAAGTAAAGAGGCGTTGAAAAAAATTGTTGACGGCGGTGCGAAAATATAGTTGGTGCGGTTTTGGATAACATATTAAATGAAATTATAGAAAAGTACAAAGCGTTTCCGCAAGTAAGGGCAATTGCTCTGGGGGGTTCTGGCACAGCAGGAACTTCTGACAAGGCATCGGATATTGATGTATATGTTTTTACGGAAAAAGATATTCCGGTAGAAGACAGGCTAAATATAGTTAAAAATTTATCTTCAAAATATGAAGTCGGCGGAGAATATTTTGGTGCGGGCGATGAGTATTTTGTTGATGAACTCGGAACACAGCTTGATGTAATGTTTTGGAATGTAAAATGGTTTGAGGAAGTTGTTGAGAATGTTTGGGTAAAAAATTATCCGTGTAACGGATATTCGACATGCTTTTTATACACGTTGGATATTTGCAAAATTATTTATGACAAAGATGATTTTTTAAAAAAATTGAAAGAAAAAATCAGAACGGAATATCCGAAAGAGCTTCAAACAAATATTATAAACAGAAATTTGATGCTTATGAAGAAAAAGCCATTTGCCTCGTACTACGAGCAGATAGAAAAAGCGTTAAAGAGAAATGATAAAGTGAGCGTAAATCACAGAATAACTGCGTTTTTGGCGAGTTATTTTGACGTTATATTTGCATTAAACAAGCTTTTACACCCCGGTGAAAAACGGTTGGTTACATATGCAAAGGAAAATTGTAAAATTTTGCCGAAAGATTTTGAAGAGAATATAGAAAAACTGCTTGCTCAACCGAATGAAAATACGTTGCCGTTATTGGATGAAATATTTGCAAATGCGGAAGATATAGTCAAAAGATATAGCGATGCAAAGTCTAATTAAAAATTGCGAGTGCGGATAGTTTTAATAAAATCTTCAACAAGATTGAGCTGAGCCTCTGTCAAACCGCCTAATGCAGTAATGACGTTATCTTTGGCAGAAGAGGTGTTGTTTGTGATTTGAAGCAGCTCTACCACGGTGATGTTGAAAGCCGAGCATATTTTGTCGATGGTTTTCGCTTTGGGTGTATATCTATTATGTTCAAGGTTTCTATAATTATCTGTGCTTATACCACATTTTTCACTGAATTTTTCTTGTGATAATCCTGTTTTATTCCGTAGTTCCTTGATGGAGTTGTTTATTAATTCTTGAAAATTTGTCATACAATAAGGATAACCATTATTTGTATAAATTATAAGTGGAATGTTTGGTTATTTTATATGCTAATTACTCAGGGTGGCTGCCCACACACACACACACACCATATCCCGTTCCGATTGTAGCATGTTTTTTTTGCGAAGTCTTTCATATATTTTCGTTTTAATAATTTGAATTGTTTAAAAATTTATACTTTGTAAAATTTTGTATAACGCTAACACCTCGATTTTATAAGTGTTTTACGAAATTTTAACTAAATCGTCGAAAATCAGCCTCAAAAATTTTAAAAAGGCTTTCAGAAAATCTCCGAAAGCCTTTATTTTAAATGGTCGGGATGACACGGTTCGAACGTGCGACCCCCTCGTCCCAAGCGAGGTGCGCTACCAGCTGCGCTACATCCCGTTTGGCTTAGGTTCTGTATCTCTCGATACTGCCTTAAGCAATTTTAGTTTATATTAAAGATAATTTTTCGTCAAGTCTTTTTCTTTTTTTTTCTAAAATATACTACATATATACTTTTTATTTTTACTTTTAACATGTTACTATTGTGTGATATGAAAAAGATTTTTTCTGTTTTAGTATCAATTATTTTTATGTGTCCTGTCTCTCTTGCTGATGAGATTGAACCCATATTTCTTGATACGGATTTTGCTAAAAGAATTACAGCAATGGCTGATAATTATGATACGTCCGATAACAATACAAAATATTTAAATGATGATGTTAATAAAGAAAGATTTTTAGCAATTTTAGAAGAACCCAATAATTCCCAAGGGATAATTTTGAAGTTGGAAGCAGAAGAAAAAGTCATTGAAAAAAATTTGATTGAAGAAGCGGATAAAGATGCCATAAAACTTTACGCATCTAAAATGCCGAAAATTCTTCCTCATGATATGGGTTTAGGGGCTGAAAAATTGTTTTTTGAATTTGATGAAGGCCCTATTGAAAATATGCTTATTTACGGTGCGTATAGAGGTGATTTCGCATTTAGTTTCTTACGAAATGACAGTTATCATACAAATTATGATTTATTTATGGCAGAAGCAGGTATTGCAGGCAAACTGCGTGATTTGCCAATCGATTACAGATTTTCGCTAAACTTTCTTCCAATCAAAGACGTTCCCTACTGGGACGGCATGATTTTAGATAACTTTATAACAATCAGTGTTAAAGAACATAACAAAATCAGAATTGGTCACACTCGTACGGCAAACGGTATCGAGGGCGGACAATCAGGATATTTAATTCCTTTTATTAACAGAGCTCAAATCTCCAGAACAATTGCTAATGCAAGAGCTTTAGGGATTAAGGTTATCGGGGATTACAAGCTCGTTGATTATGATATCGGGGTTTTTTCTTCTGACAGATTTTTTCAAAGCTTTTTCCCAGGTGCGGAATTCGTAGGCAGTATCAACTTTAAGCCGTTAGGTTTAACCGATGGTAAATATGGTAAAGTTACTCTCGGAACAAGTTTTAATGTAGGTGAAAAAGATAATTATTATAAAAATATAGGACTTTATGCAGCTTATGAATACAAAAAATTTAAATGGGATTTTGAATATGCTATAGCCGACGGCTACAACGGAAGACAGCTCCATTCTTCTACTAAAAAGCCCGAAGGTTTCTATACAACATTGTATTATGATTTGACTGACAAAGTTCAATTGCTCGCAAGATATGACCACTTTGTTCCCGACAGAGATACAAATTCTAAAGCAAGTAAAGAATATTCGCTGGGTTTGAATTATCGTATAAAGGGCGATGCTCTAAAACTCATGCTTAATTATGTTTATTATGATAATTATGAACGCAGATGCGGCAGTAAAATTTTCTTTGGTACACAGTTTATTATATAATTCTTAAAAGTTTAATGGCGGCCGAGATTTATCTCGGCCGCCATTTATTGCACAAGGCGGCAGGTTGAAAACCTGCCGCCTTGTATTCTGTTTGTTTATTATTTTTACACTCCCAAAAGTTCTTTTACTTCTTTACGTTTAATTTTTCTTGTTGTTGTTTTTGGAAGAGGTTCTTTATGAACGATTATGTTAACAGGTCGTTTATAAGATGCCAATTGCATTGAAAGGCGTTTTACTTCTTCTCTTATAACTCTGTTTAATTCTTCGTCAGATTTATCCTGCATGTAAGAGTCTTTTGGTACAATAATTGCCAAAACATCTTCCGTACCCTCTTTTGCACCTGTTGTACGTGATGAACCCATTACGCAAACTTCTGCAAAGTTATTGCTTTGTTCCAGTACTGTTTCTACTTCTTCAGGGAACACTTTTTTACCGCCAGAAAGAACTATCATGTTTTTAATTCTTCCTGTAATATGTATGTGTCCGTCGGAATCAAGGTGTCCGATATCTCCTGTATGCAGCCATCCGTCTTCATCAATTGTTTCTGCAGTCAATTCAGGCTGGTGGTAATATCCTTTCATTATTGATGGGCCTTTTAGAAGAATTTCTCCTGTTTGTTCATCAATTCGACATTCAATACTATCAAGAGGCTTTCCAACAGACGTATAATCTTTTCGCTTTTGATAATTTACGGAAACAACAGGACTTGCTTCTGATAGACCATATCCGCCATATACTTTTATACCGATTGTCTCAAAGAAGTTTGCGACATTTTTATCAATTGGTGCTCCTCCGGAAATACATCCTTGAAAATGACCGCCAAATTTGTCATGTATCTTCTTAAACATCATTTTCTTTACGGCTAATGATGGTATATATTTTGCTAAATTAAACATTATTCCAAATAAAATTTTTGTTAACGGTTTAGAATTAATTTCATTTTCTATACCAACTTTTAATAATTTTAAGAATGCAGGAACAACAACCATGAAGTTTATTTCTTTTTCTGTCATTATGCTTAAAATATCTTTTGGTTTTAATGTTTGTGTGTAATAAACAGATAAACCCCAATACAAGAATGTAGAAAATCCAACCGTAAATTCAAATAAGTGGTTCATTGGTAATATTGAAAGAATTTTTGGGGTTTCTCCTTTTGGGAATAATTTAGGATATATTAGTTCAAAGTCATTCAGTTGTGTCATAATGTTTCTGAACGAAATTTCAACTCCTTTAGGATTTCCTGTGGTTCCTGAAGTATAAATAATAACAGCTGTTGATTTAGAACTTCTGTGAACCCATTTGCAATCATAATTATTTGGTAATGTATATAAGCATGGTAATTCCAAATTATAAGTCGGTTCGTCAATTACAAGAATATGTTTTATTGAATCGATTTTCTTTTGCAATTCCAAAGCTTTATCTACATAATGCTGTCCAACCATAATCATTGTTGGTCTGCAATCAGAAAGTATTGATTCAAGTTCGTAAATAGTTAATTTTATATCCAAAGGAACTGTTGTTGTTCCTGCAAGAACTGATGCAAATACGCATGCTCCATATTCTGGTTTTGATTCTGAAAGAATTGCTACTCTTTCGCCTTTTTGTAATTTTAAATCGTTTATTAAATATGAACCTAATTTTCTTGATAGTAAGCCTAATCCTCTGTAAGTAAATTCTTTCCATCCGAAAGCTGTTTTAATCCCTACCGCAACACGGTTTTGATAGTTATCTGTCTTCTTTTCCAACAAAAGAAGTACATTATTATTTTTCAAATTCATACCATATATCCCTTTTTATAAAAAATACAACTATTCCTTAAATAATAGGATAGCTCAAATACAAACAAAGTCAAGAAATTAAGATTATGTAAACTAATAGGATTATTTTGCAAAAAATTTCTAAACTATGTGGATGATTTTGGAATTAAACCTGTGTAAATTTTTGTAAACATGTCGTAATATTATGGTACATGCGGAAGTTAACATGTTGACTTTGCATGAAAAAGAATTAAAAAGAAACAAGAAAGTCGAACAAGAAAGGAAATGCTATGGGTTTGGCAGCATCACAAGCAAGATTGCTTGGTATAGGTTCAAAGAAAATAAATACCGAATGGCAAGGTCAGCAAATCAATCAAGCTCGTACGGCATTGGCTAACGAGGCATCAAGATTGTGGCAGGAATACTATTCTATGAAAGAACCTGTTGCTCCTGATATTACTAATTATGCCAGCAACCAGTATTCTTTTAATGACGGAAACAGTGATTATGAAATAGTATCAGTTGACAGTTCAAGTTCTGCTGACGGGTACAATTCTAAAGTTAAATATAAATACTATCAAGATACTGCAATCGGAAACGAATTTGAAAATAAAGACCCTCAGGTTCAAAGAACCGGTGCTACTGACGGCAAATCAGGTATTTCAATTAAAAAATTACCTAGCGGTGCTTATCTTGTAACAAAAGACGGCGAATCTCAAATTGTACAAAGTTTGGATGACCTTGATGACGATACAAAAACAGCATTGACTGATGCCGGAATTATAAAGGAACAAGATGACGGCTCAGGAAATAAAACTTATGTGGACGGGTCGCTTCCTGCTCCGGGATTTATGGTTGGAACTTCTAAAACACAAATCGCTGACAGAAACGATGTCGAAACAGACGCAGCGTTAAGAAGAATTGCTGAAAAATACCCTGACAGCAATATTGCTAAAGCAATTGAGTCAGGCGAAGACTTATATACTTATTCTAAAAACGGTATCATTCAATTTGCTTGTTTAGAAGATTTAGAAAAATCAATAAATTCTTCTTCAAAAATAGACGGTCAATCTTCATTGATGCAATATTCAACAAAATTCGTTCAAGAAGAAATTGTTAAAACAAGCGATGCAATGGTAGAGAAAAATTCTACAGGAAGATATCGTTCTATATCATTGGCTGATTTTAGCAATCGGGAATTCTCGCTTCATGCAGAATCTACTACCGATAACGAGGCTTATGATAAGGCTGTACAAAAATATAATAAAGATAAACAAGCTTATGATGACAGGGTTAATCAAATAGAAAACAGTCGTAAAAAAATTCAAGAAGAAGACAGAACTCTGGAATTAAGATTAAAAACTCTGGATACAGAACACAACGCTCTTCAAAACGAAATTGAAACAATAAAAAAAATAATGGAAAAGAAAGTGGACGAAACTTATAAAACGTTCCAATAGAATAACAAAAAGAACACAATTAAAAATAAGAGAGATAAGAAAGGACAAAAATTATGGGAATGGCAGCATCACAGGCAAGATATTTAGGACTTGCGGCAAGAAAAACAAACTGTGAATACATGGGTCAACAAATTAACCAAGCAAGAACAGCTTTGGCAAACCAAAGTGCTGAGCTCTGGAATCAAATGTTGGGTATGTCTGTTCCTGTTGTTCCTGATCAAACTAATTTTGCAAAAACACAATACTCTTTCTCAGACGGTCAAAATGCTTTTGAAATTGTATCAATGGTTCCGTCTGATGAGAATGATGAATATAATTACACAGTAAAATATCAGTACTATGAAGATGAAATAAAGGGTGTAGAAGTTGCAAATACAAACCCACAAGTTCAAAATGCCGAAACTCATACTGAAACAGAATATACTCATGACGGTCCTAGTTCTCAAGCTGTAACTGAAACTTCAGGTTCTTTCTATACAACATATGGCGGTTCGTCTGAAGAATTAACTGAAATTACTGATGCAACAGAATTAGCAACAGCAAGAACATTATTAACAAATAATGGAATTACTGTGGGCAACAAAATATATAAAACCGCTAGCGGTGTTTATTACACAGGTGATGAAATAACTGCTGCCGGTAATTATAATTTATATAAAAACTTTGATACAGAAGATGTAACAGTGGCTGATAGTTTCAAAGTTGGTAATGCTACTGCTACTGCGGTTAAGCTTGCTGACGTTAATAAAGATCCTAACTTAGCAGCTACATTATTAAAAATTGCGGAAGATAACCCCGATACGAAAATAGCTTCTGCTATAAGTTCAGCTTATACTTCTTCTACAAAAACGTGGAACAATAATATTTCTGAAGTATATACTTTCCAAAAAAACGGTACAACGTATTTTGCAACAAAAACAGAATTAGAAGAGTCAAGAGATTCGTTTGCAGAAGATAACGGCACAGAAGTAAGTTATATTGATAAACAAGATTTCTTAAAACAATATTATACAACTCAAGTAAAAACCACTAAAACTCAAACAGACAGAGCTTTAATGGATGATGCCTCAGGAACAGGAAGATATTCTTCTATTAAACTTTCAAAATACAGCACATCTTTTAACTTGAATACAGAATCAACTACTAATGAAGAAGCTTATGAACAAGCTATGAATCAGTATTATTATGATAATCAGGTGTATAATAAGAAAATTGCCGATATCAATGCTAAAACTTCTGTTATTCAACAAGAAGACAGAACACTGGAATTGAGATTAAAACAGCTTGATACAGAACACAACGCACTTCAAACAGAAATGGAAGCAGTTAAGAAAGTTATTTCTAAAAACGTTGAAGATACATTCAAAACATTTAACGGCTAGTAAAATAATAACTTTACTAAATAAATTTTATAAAATATTAAAATTAAATACAAAAATAATAAAAAATAAAGGAGAGAACCGTCATGGGAATGGCAGCATCACAAGCAAGATATTTAGGACTTGCGGCAAGAAAAACAAACGCAGAATACCAGGGTCAGCAGATAAACCAGGCAAGAACGGCACTGGGAAATCAAAGTGCTGATTTGTGGAATCAAATGTTGGGAATGTCAGTTCCTGTAGCACCAAATACGGAAGACTTTGTGACGACACAATACTCATTCTCGGACGGACAAAATGCTTTTGAAATAACATCAATGGTACCGTCGGATGAAGAAGAGGGATACAATTACACAGTAACATACAGATATTTTGAAAAAGAAATAAAAGGTATTGAAAATACAAATACAAACCCTCAAGTTC
>JAFVDH010000039.1 GCA_017478515.1 bacterium | reverse complement strand
TTGCGAAAATCGAGCCTGAAAAGGAACCGAGAGAAGTAAAGATACAACCAAAAGCGGAAGAAAAGGAATTTGCGAAAATCGAGCCTGAAAAGGAACCGAGAGAAGTAAAGATACAACCAAAAGCGGAAGAAAAGGAATTTGCGAAAATCGAGCCTGAAAAGGAACCGAGAGAAGTAAAGATACAACCAAAAGCGGAAGACGTCTTAGGTGATAAAAACAATAAAGACGCCGCTTTGGTTGACATGTCGATTTTTGCAAATTCGCCATTGCTAAATCAACTGCTTCTTGAAGAAGGTGATTTGGCAATGGCGACGCCAAAAATGGAGGCCATTATACCTCCTCAGATGCGTCATAACGGTAAAAATGAACAAAAAACGCATTTAACGGCTTTGAATGCAGTTTCTGACGCTGCGAACAGCGGTGCTGATTATGAGCCAATTCGTATAAGTACATATTCCGAAACTACTAAAAATTCTAAGATTTCTGACAACGTTAAAAATTTTGAAAATCATAAAGTTGTTGAAAACATTTATGAAAATTCTTTAGACGAAAATAATTCTGATATTATAAATATAAATAATTTAAATATTCAAAATGAAATTCTTTCTGAAAAATATAATCTTCCTATGAATAATCAAATGGAAATAGAAAAATTGAACGGTTCTACAAAAGTGTTCAATAAAATAGAACCTGTGATAAAAGAGAAAAAATTTGTAAAAATCGAGCCTGAAAAGGAATCGAAAGAAGTAAAGATACAACCAAAAGCGGAAGAAAAGGAATTTGCGAAAATCGAGCCTGAGAAGGAACCGAGAGAAGTAAAGATACAACCAAAAGCGGAAGAGAAAGAATTTGTAAAAATTGAGCCTGAAAATGAACCGAAAGAAAATAATATATCACAAGAAATTTTTGACACGCCTAACGAAACTGATTTAAATAATATCCCTGCATCGATTGAAGAAAAACCGATTTTGCAGAATTCTCAAAAACCTGAAGAAATATTAATTTCTCCTAATTCGATTGCAAAAGATTATATGGCATCAGTTCCTGTTAAAACTCAAGAAGAACAGCTTGAAGAAATAAATAAGTTTTTAAATGAAATAATGTCGGAAGATACAGTCGAATCATTAAAATCACAAGATGTTTCAATGATTGACGATAACACATTGTTAAATGAAGAAATCAAAAATTATTACAATCTGAACAAAGCTGAAAATTATGCGTTAACAGAAGATGTGAAAACAATTCTTAATGATAGAATTTCAGCTATTAACGAACTTTCTGAAATAGTAGAAACTTCTCAGGAAGCAAAGGCTATGCAGCAAGAATTAAAAACTCTGGATACGCCGAAAGCAGAGGAAAAAAAGGTTGAAACAAAACAACTTACACTGACAGAAAAAGATGCGAAATTTTTCTCTGAACTTGTAAAAAATTCGCAAGAATCAGGACAGACTGTAAATGAAACTGTGAACAAAGTCCTTGAAGACGTAAAACAAACACAGGAAACTCAGCAAACAGCATCTGTATCAAAGGCTTTGGCTGATATGATAAATGAAGCTGCGAAAACAAATAAATCTTTCAGAATAGATTTTGACAAAAACATTTCTGTCATTATAAAAGTAGATAGAGAGGGCAAAATTTCAGCCGAATTCTTACCCGGTGATAAGGCTGTAGAACAGTATTTAAGAACACAACTGCCTTTATTGCAACAAAAGTTTGATAAAGAACAAATAGAATATAAAGACTTAAATTACCGACAATCAAATGGCGGAAAACAACAAAGAGAAAGAAGAAAAAGAGGAGAATAGAGAATATGAATGATTCATTTATGATTGCCCTAAACGCTCAAAAGGCGACAAATAACTGGATGGGTGCAATTACAGAAAACTTGGCTAACATCTATACTCCGGGATACAAAGAGAAGAAAATAAGTTTTCAAACCTTTTTGAACGGCTCGGTATTGGATAATAGCAGTATTAACTTCGGGCAGGGTAAATCAACTCCCGGTACTTCAAACGCCAATCTTTTCTTAGAGGGTGAAGGGTTTTTCATGATAAAAAATAATGACGGGAAAACCATTTATACTCGTCATGGCGAATTTGAATTTGATTCAGAGGGTGCATACAAAACAAAAGATGGCTTAAATGTTCAAGGATATATCCTAAACGATAAGGGCGAAATTATGGCCGGTACAAAGGCTATAAAGAATGATGTTTATCAAGAAACAACTTTAAAAGGCGGAGCTATGGATTTGCCTACAACAAACATAAAGTTGTGGATTGACCCTAACAATGGTAAATATTTAGGTAAATACGACGATTATGAAATAAAAGAAGACGGTACAATATACGGTAAAGCCGACGGAGGAAAAAGAAAAGTTCCTTTATATAAAGTGGCACAGGCAAGTTTCCATAACAAAAACGGATTGTATGAAATTAAAGACCACCAATATATAGAAACGGCCGAATCAGGTAAACCTGTAATGGGCAGAGCTGAAGTTCGTTCGGGCTTGTTAGAACTGTCAAATGCAGGATTTAAAGATAATATTAATAGTTTCCAATTGGCAAAGGTTCAAATGGAACTTGCGAATAAATTGATTTCATCAAATAAGGAACTCCTACAAGAAGCATTAAGATTGGTAGGTAGTTCGTAATAGCTGTAATGTTAAACTCCATTTTAAGAGGACGATTGGCGTCCTCTTTTTTTATTTTAATCTTATTAATTGTATTTATTTTCTACATTATTTACAGACCCAAAACCATGGTCAGCATGGATTTCCGGCTGGTTTGTTAAGTTTTGTAACAATAAAAATATGTTGTAAATACTGGGTTTTAGCGTTTTGTTTTTAAAATGCCGAAAACATTTGTCAATCATGAATTTCGGATTGTTTTTATATAAATGTAAGGGATATTAAATTACAGGGTAACAAAAATAATAGCAATTTAGTTGAACTTAAACAACACACACGACACGATATTATAGGAAAACGGGGAATTCATAATGACTTTTAATTTTGGTTTGAACACAGGCTTAGGTTTCGGCGCAGGATACACAGGTTTCAATGCCGGATATCAAACAGGCAGCATTGATTATTCAAAGCTAAATACATATACAAACAGCATAATGAACCAATTTAATTCAATGGCATATTCTCCGATAAGCGACTTTGCAATATCAAGCTCAATGCCGACTTGGTTCAATAATATCGCAAGTTGTTTCAATGTAAACTTTACTGGTGCAGGTTCAGGAATATTCGGTAACGCAGGTAACTTCACATTCTCAACTGCAACTTCAGGAGCAACAACTCCTGCATCAGGAACAACAACTACAACAACTCAAACTCCTGAACAAAAAGCAGAAGCTGACAAAAAAGCAGCTGAAGAAAAAGCTAAACAAGAAAAAATCCAAAAACAAGCAAATGAAATCTGTGAAAAATTATACGTAGCTATGAAAGGTGCAGGTACTGACAATGATGCTGTAGATGCTGCATTAGCTGAAATTACAGAAGACAATATTTTAGAAGTAATGGAAACATACATCCAACAATACTCAGAAGATATGGACGGTGAAACTTTAGTTGAATCTCTACAAAACGAATACTGGGTAGGTTGGTCAGGAAAATTAACATCAATCACAAACGGTTTGAAAGAAAAATTAGCTGCAAGAGCAAGTAAAATGGGTCTTGATGCTGAGGCTAAATCATTCAAAGCAAAAGTTTCAGCAGAAAACAACAGCTGGTGGAATATTGATGACGAAGTTGTTAACAACCACTTCAATACATTGTTGGCAGCTATGATTACAAAACGTGACCAAGGTTAATCAATAAAAATTTTAGGTAAAAAAAGGACGATTTCAAATCGTCCTTTTTTGTTATAATTTTTGTATGGAAAAAAATATTGAAACAATTATAGATTTTGAACATGTTTATGCCAATTACGGGTCTTTTGTGGCTTTAAAGGATATAACTTTAAAGATAAACAGCAATGAAAATTGGGTTATCTTGGGTGCCAACGGCTCAGGAAAATCCACATTGATAAAGCTTTTGACAAATGATATGTATCCGAATACCGAATTTGATTTTAAGAAAAAACTTTTCGGAAAAGACAGATGGGATATTTTTGAGCTTAAAAAGCTGTTAGGAATAATTACAAACGAACTTCACATAAAATTTATGAATTGCGAAAATTATATAACTGTTCAAGATGTTGTTACAAGCGGATATTACAGTGCAATAGGTTCTTTTAAACATCATGTTTTTTCTGATGAAGAGTTAAGAAAAGCAGAAGAAACAATGAAATTTTTAAATATATATAACATAAAAGACAAAAGAGTGTATGAATTAAGTACAGGTCAATTAAGGCTTGCCGTTATAGGCAGGGCTTTAATTCATAATCCTAAAGCTTTTATTTTGGATGAGCCTACCGTAGGTCTTGATATCAGAGCTCAGAGAATTTTTATAAATCTGTTTGAAAAAATTTCTAAAACAACTCCTATAATTCTGATTACTCATGATGTTAGCGAAATTTTCCCTGAAATAACGCATGCCGCACTTGTTCATAACCAAACTATATACAAACATGGAAAGAAAGAGGATATTCTTACTTCCAAAAATCTTTCTGAAATATTTGATACAGATATTAAATTAGAGGAAGAAAACGGGCGATATTGTATAAAATATTCTGATTAGGAGTTCTGTTTTTTATATTTTCGTTATGCTATAATCATATACAAAAAAGAGGTTAAAACTATGGCAAATGAAATAAAATATAGTCCTAAGGAAGAATTTTTAAGTGCATCTTCGCATGCAATCGGAACACTTTTATCTATATATGGGCTGGTGATGCTTATCGTTGCGTCAAGAAATCCCGTGGAAACAGCGTCAACTTCGATTTTTGGAGCAATGCTGATAGTATTATTTCAATCTTCTACGCTGTATCATGCCATGGTTAATGAAACGGCAAAGAAAGTTTTTCGAAAAATTGACCATTCGGCGATATTTCTTTTAATAGCAGGAACATATACTCCGATATTGCTGCTTGTCGTACCATTCCCAAATTCTGTTGCCCTGCTTGCAATGACGTGGTATTTGTCCATTATGGGAATAGTTTTTTCATGCATAACTGTGAAATTTAAATATATAAATACTGCTTTATATCTTGTTATGGGCTGGCTTTCAGTGTTATTATTTCAAAGATTGGTTGCTCTTCATCAGCCGGAAGTCATATGGTATTTAATTGGCGGCGGTTTCCTTTATTCATTTGGATGCGTATTTTATTTACTAAAAAAAGTACCTTTTATGCATTGTATATGGCATTTATTTGTTGTAGGCGGTGCTGTTATGCATTATTTTGCAATTATGTCATTATTATCCGCTTAAATTTGTTAAATAATGTTACAGGCTTTTTAAATTTATTAAAGTTTTTGGGATTTTCTGCCGATTTCATTTAACGAGTATAACTGTGTAAATATTCGAGAGAAAAAAGAGATAAAATAAGGAGGTGTTTCTATGCAAATAGGAAACATTAACATTGGCGGTGTGAAAAAGACCGAGGACAAAACTACAGTAAAAAATAATTGGTTTAACAGAGCAGTTGCTCCTGACAAGTTTGAAAAATCCTCGAGCATTTCTGATGTTAAAAATACTCCCGAAAGAACAAAAATATCTGTTACAGATGCGACATATAATGTTTCTGTAATGAAAAGGGCTGACGGAACTAAGCGTTTCAGCGATAAAGATGTGGAAATGTTTAGAAAATTGGCGGAAAAAGAAATTGTCCACTACGACATGGTAGCAAAGCTTGCTGATACGACGGAATTTAATATGGCGGCAATCGGTAATGTCGGTAAAAGAATAAAATCTACGGGCGATGAAGAATGGAAACTTATAGATAATATCAACAGATGTGCTAAGGAACTACCTGTTGATAAAAAAGCTACAAGTTTTCAGGTAAGTCCTTTTGAGCCGGATTCTGAAATGAGCTTGAGTTATAACAATAAGGGTTGTTTAGAAAAAATGCACTTTGATTATACAAAGGAACAACCCGAAGTTATAGGTAAATCAAAATCATTTTTAATGAATTATGACGTATCTTCTGGCAAGTTGGAATATAAAACTACATCCGAAGATTACAGAAATAATCTAAAATCTTCAAAAATAGAATATTTGACTTCTGACGGATATCCTGATGGAATAAAATCTGAAACAATCAAAAGATATAACAAAAATGGCAAATTATTGAGAACAGATATTATGACAGAATCTGAAATAAGTGGTGTTCATAATATAAAATACGAATTTCCTGACGGAAAATCACGTGATGTTGTAAAAGCAACAGTTGACCCTAAAACAGGAATAAAAACAATTAAAAAAGATATGCGTTCAACAGATGGAACAAAGACTGAATTTTTATACGAAGACGACCCAAAAGGCAACAGAATTATTGATTACAAAATAACCGGTACTGACGGTAAGTTGATAATGAAAAATTCTCAAACATTTGAAGTCGTTGATGACAACCATTTCATTTCGTCAAAAAACGGTCATAAATATGAAATAGAAACTGACGAAAAAGGTTTAAAAGTAAAAGATGTAAGCCATAGCGGAAAAGAGGTTTCCATAGAATTTGACAAAAAAATCAAAGGCAATAAAGATGAAATAGTCAGCCTTTTAAAGAAAGTTCCGGGAGAAGAACTGTTTGAAGTGGTTGATTGCTGTAAAAAAATAAACGGCAGAAATCATAACGAATTAATGAGTTCTGCGTATAATATGCTTACTAAAAATATAAACATGGCAGATAATTTGTTTGTATTCCTGCACGAACTCGGACACGCAAAAGACGGTGAACACAGAACCGTAAAAGATGTGTTGATTACAGGTAAAAACAAAATTTTTGAAGAAAATCCGAATATTCAAAAAACATATATAAAAGAACGTGAAAACTTTAATAAAGCATATCCGCATGCTCAAAGAGAACATATAGATTACTTTATCCAAAAAGACGGACATTACGGTGGCGTATTCGGAGGGTTACAAGAAGTAATTGCAGAATCGAACGCTATTACAAATACATATACGAACGGTGATGTAAAATGCTTGTCAACACGTTCTCAATACTTGCAGCAGCATTTTCCGAAAACAATAGCTGCAATACAAGAGGCTATGTATTATAAAAACGATATAGAGGCTCTGCAATATTACGGAACATAATAAATAGTGGCGAAGAAAAATTCTTTTCTTCGCCACTATTTATTTAAATAAGGTAATTATATACAAGTCTACACAAATAGTGAAATATCGAATATGATATTTTATTATTTGTGCAGACATAAACTTATGTAAATTATATATAATCACCTTAAATAATTAAGATATATATGATTAAATAAGGTTATATCTACAAATTATTATTTGTGTAGGCTTTTGTATAATTAATGTAATTAAATATATTTTTCCATATTTTCGGTAATTTCTGCGGCTTTTTCTACAAATTTCAGGCATGGTCTTTGTTTATAGTATTCTGCATTACGTTTTTGAGGAATATAGCCGTCTGACTCTAAATTCAATAATTCTCTGCATATTATTGTCCCGTATTCATTTTTAAATTCTTGAGCCAAGTCTTGAATACGCTTATAGTGTTGAGCTTTTTGTTCATCGTCGTTTGGAGAAGTATAGCCGTATTTTAACCCGCAAATAAGAAACATTGCGGATACTGCTCCGCAGACTTCTCTTAATTTACCCATTCCTCCGCCTAGCGAAGAACTCATTTTTAATCCTTGCTCAAACTCTATTCCGTAATCTTCGCAAAAGGCACAGAATACCGCTTGTGCACAGTTATATCCTCCCAAAAATAATTTAGAGGCTTTGTCAACTTTTTCTGACATAACTATTTTTCTCCAATATTTATAAGATGATTATGCCCACATATTTAAGTAATTTGAGATAGAGTGAGTATTTGCTTGAGATTTTTTTAACAAGGTAGTTTCGCCTACATGTTTTGATGAAGTTGAAACAGGGTCGCCCTCAATTATGTAGTTATAAGAATTTTGGTTATCTTTCAAGTTTAATTCTTTGGCTTTTTCTGAATTGATAATTTTATTAACGCCGAAAGCATTAAAAGTTACTGCTGCGGTATGCTGATTTTTGCTTGCGACAAGTTCTGCCAGTGAGCCGCCAAGTGAATGTCCGGTTACAAGAATAGGACAGCCCTCATTATCTTTTGATATCTGTTGGAAATACTCATCGGCTTCTTTAAACTGTTCCGGAATTTCGCCTTTTGCCATTTGAGCGTCACTTGTAAAATCTTTTTTATCATTTGTTCCGCAGTAAGCTATAATTACTTTACCGTCTTTTTTATATGCCGCAGCTTTAAATCCTGTTTCCTGATTATCAACTGTATTAATATTTTCCCAGCCGTCTATTGTTGACTGTTCTTTTTTATAAACATCATCACATATCTTTGCGGTTGTATTACTCAATGTTTTATCTTGAATACAGTCTTCTTCTTTTGAGTCATTTTTATATTGTTTGGAAGACAGATATTTCCATTCTTCACCGACATGTGATTTTATAGTATTCGTAAAATTGTTCCATGCGTCAACTCCGCCCATATTTGGCATTGTTGAATTTATAATAAAATTTTTGATTATTTTTGATGTTACAGAATCCTTGTTTTGTTTTGTTTCAAGATTGTTATTTTGTTCATTTTTTATTGGTGCGTTATTTACAGGTGTTGTAATTGAACTGTTTTGTTCAAAATGGTTGGATTTCATATTCGGTTTGTTAAGCTTTTGACTTAACAATCCTTGATATGGAAGTTTTAAACCGTAAATGTTCATAACCAGAATATACTTACCTTACACTACTACATGTTATATAACGATTTTTAGAGTTGAAAATTGCTTATTTCTCAATAAATTTTGCGGATTATTAACAAATTTTTTACAGGCGTCGTTTTGTTCTTATAAATTTTATTAAAAATTGTAAAAAAGACAATTGTTCATGGCAAAAAATATTTTTACGCACTTTAAAATAATTGCGAAAAGGAGATTAAATATGCCTATTTTACCTGTGGTAAGTTTTAAATCAAATCCAATTGGAACAGGTTCTTTAAATAATAAATTTTCATGTCAAATCCAATCAGGTGCGAAAGAGAAATCAGCTATAAATATTGGTGCTAATCCTGTAAAAACAACAAGTAATACACCAAAATTAAAAACGGATTTTATGGACATATTTAAAAAGCCTGATATAAATGAGATAAAAAATCTTAAAACTCCATCAGGTAATCCCAGATATAATAAGGAAGAACTAAAAGACATAAAAGGGTTTATTAAAAAAGATAAGCTTGATATTCAAACTGTAAAATACTTTTCTGATACAATGCTTGACCCTGAAAGCATGAGTGAAGCATATTTGTTTGCAAAAAACACCGCTGAACCTGCAAAAGAACTTGGCATAATAAAAAAACATGTAAAAGATTACGAAAAACCTTATGAAAAATGGCCTGACAGTATGAAAAAAGACTTGTCAACGAAAATTAAACGAATTGAAACGGTCTCAACAAAACAATCTGCCTATAAGCTTGAAAATTGCATGGGAACAAAAAGCGGAATATATGGTGCAGGCGGAAAATTTTATTCGGAATCGACAGTAGAGTCCGGGCCGTTTATGCTTGATGGAAATGACGATGAAAATAATTCATCATGCCGTTCCTCAGATAAGACATCTTCAAATCGGAGCAGCAACGGTGCAGGAAGTTTGCTTGACCCTGCTAACCCTTGCAGTCCTTTAAATCCGATTAATTTTTAAAGTTAAATAAAATAACATGCTTTAATGAAAAATAATTTTGGAATATTTAATACAATAAAGAAACAGGGCGGTATCTTTGATACCGCCCTGTAAGCATTTGTACCCCATTCATTATTTTATTGCTATTTTCTTTTTATCATTCTTTTCAGGTTCTTTTTTGGCAAGTTCTACTTTTAATATACCGTTTTCAAGTTTTGCTTCTATTTCATTTGTATTTACTTCTTCAGGGAAGCAGATACTTCTTGAAAATTCTCCGTAACTGAATTCTGTTCTTCTGTAATAATCATTTTCTTCAGAATTTGTTTGTTCCTTTTTAGCACTTATTGTCATTGAAGATTTATCTACATCAATATTTAAATCTTCTTTTTTGATACCCGGAACTTCCGCAAGAACGATGTAGTTCTTTTCTTGTTCTACCAATTCTACAGGAATTGAGAGAGTTTCATCTTTTTCAGGATACATGTAATCAGGGTATAATCCGTCAAGATGTCTTGCTAAAATTGAATTGATTTCATCATTAACTGATTTTAAAAATTTGTCCGGTGTTTTTTGAATTAAAAATTTCATAACTTTCTCCTTTCATAAAGCGGGTTGTTTATCAAAGGGCTTCAAGATATAAATAATCCAAGTCGTTATAAGCAATCAGCTTTTATTAACTTCAACACTATTATGTATCTGTTTTTCATGTTTTCTTGAAATTTTAATCAAAATTTAACAATTAATTATTTGAAAAATTATATATAATTTTTTATTAGTTGTGTAAACTTATATATAATTACCAATTTTTTATTATAAAATTAATATTAAGTAGGAGATTATTTTGCAAAAGAAGTCATCAATACCTGTTATATTAGGCTATTTATACATAGTAATTCCCGTTATTATATTTTTTATAGGCTGGTGTAATATTTATACTGCGGTATTTGGTACAGGTATAATTTTATTAAGTTTATATTTTGCGGTAAAAAATACTCCGATGATATGGTGTCCCGAAAATAAAAAACAAATATTTTTGTTAGTTGTAGTTTTATCAATAATATTTTTGTGGGTATATTCTTCCGGTATAGGTGCTTTAGTATTCCAAAATACTGACCATCAAGAACGTAACGGTATTTTTGAGGTTTTAATTAAGCAGTCATGGCCTGTAATAAGTCCTGTACAGCCGATTATGCTTACTTATTATATTGGATTTTGGCTTCCGTCGGCTGTTGTTGGGAAAATTTTTAATAATATTCAAATTGGTTATTATTTTCAAATGTTTTGGGCAAGTTTAGGTATTTTTTTGTTTTTTTATTACGTTTTGGCAAATTTGAAACATAAAAATTTATTTCCGATAATTTTATTTATATTTTTTAGCGGATTGGATATTGTGGGAACTCTTTTTACCAAGTCTTACGATGCATTGATTTTTTCATCGCATTTGGAACGCTGGGCAAATTTTTATCAGTATTCATGTTTTACGACGCAGCTTTATTGGGTATTTAATCAGGCTGTACCTGCGTGGATTATAACGATGTTACTTTTAAACGAAAAAAATAATAAAAATGTTATTTTTATATATTCATGTATGTTTTTACACTCGACGCTCCCTGCTATGGGAATTTTGCCGATTTTAGTTTATTTATGCCTTAAAAATATTTGGAATGATATTGGCGGATTTAACTTAATATTAAAAATAAAACAAGTTGTTTTATCCGTAATTAGTATTCAAAATGTGTTGGGCGGATTATTGATAACGATAGTTTCATATTTGTATTTATCGGGCAATATTTCTGGCGGAAATATAAGCACGGGTATTCCTGAAAACAAATTTTATTGGTTATACTGGTTATTGTTTTTTATGCTGGAAGTCGGCATATATCTGTTTTTTTTGTTCAACGATAACAAAAAAAATATTTTGTATTACATTATTACAATAGGATTGATGCTTTATCCTTTTGTAATAATCGGATTTTCTATTGATTTTTGTATGAGAGCAACAATTCCGCTTTTGGTTGTATTGTATCTCTTGATTTTAAATACCTTTGATAAATTAACACTTAAAAATTTAAAGCTGCCGCATTATTTACTTGTATTTACGTTGTTAATTGGTTCAATAACTCCTGTACATGAAATATATAGGACGATAAAGTATACAAAAGCAGGCTATACAAAGTTAAAACCAAGTATTAGCGGAACGAATTTTTTTGCTTATACGGAAAATAACATGTTTTTAAAATGTTTTGGAAAAGTTAAGAAAGAGTTAAATAAAGCAAATAATTAAAAATTTATGCGTTCTTTTTCAACAATAATTGGTTTTTTGTCAACTCTTGTGTAAACCGCTCCGATGTATTCTCCCAAAATTCCGAGAAAAAACAGCTGAACAGAAGAAAAGAAAAACAATCCTATAACAATAGGTGCCATTCCTGCATCAAATGTGTACCAATGAGTTAGTTTGTAAAGCAGATAAATGAATGCAACAATCATGCTTAGTGCAGATAAAATAAATCCTAAAAATGTCATTAATCTTAAGGGTACTTTTGAATGCTTTACAATGCCTATCATTGCATTATCATATAAAGTATAAAAATTGTTTTTAGTTTTTCCTTTTTTGCGTTTTGGCTGTGTAAAAGGTATTAATGCGACTTCAAATCCTATATCTCTGATTAACCCTCTGGCATAAGGATACGTATCATCTACCGTCTTTAAAATATCAATAATTGATTTATCGTACAAACCGAAACCTGTACAATTCTTCAACATCTCAGTGTTATCATCAGCAATCCTGTTTATAATAAAATAGAAAGTGTTTCTTAAAGTTTTAATGAAAATATTTTCTTCAGACTTTGTTTTTTGTCCGAAAGCGTACTTATAACCCTGTTCCCATTTTTCAATAAATTGCGGTATAAGCTCCGGCGGGTCTTGCAAATCTGATGCCATATAGATAACGGCATCACCGCTTCCGTTTATTATTGCGTAGAATGGCGAACGAATATGTCCAAAATTTCTGGAATTTATTATTACTTTTACTCTTTTATCTTTTTGTGCAAGGTCTTTTAAAATAATAGCAGTATTATCCGTTGAGCAATTATCGACTAAAATTTGTTCATAATCATATTTGTCAGAGAATTGCTCCATTTGAGCTTTAACTCTATTGTAAAGCTCAATAATATTTTCTTCTTCGTTGTAACAGCTTGAAACAATACTTATTAATTTTTTCATAGCGTTATTATATCATAAATTTTTACTTAATTATTTTTGAAAACGTAGTATTTCATCAGAATGAAAGACAAAATCGCATTTGGAATGAGGATTAAGAATCCTGTGAAGTAAATGTTATTGTCAAAAATATGTTTAAAGAAATATATAAAACCTGTGCCTGTAAACCAGGTTAGAGCGTATATATTGAAAAATTTCAGAAATAGTGAGTTGTTTTTGTTTCTGAAAACAAGTCTGCCTGTAGAAAAAAAATTAAAAATTATACCGAATATTATTACAAAAAAGTTTGCAACAGCATAGTGACATCCTGTAAATATTAGAGTCGCAAATACAGAATATCCCGCAATAGTGTTTAAAACTCCTACGAGTAGAAATTTAATAAATTTGAAATCAATATTAAATTTTGAGCAGATTTTTTCTAAGCTGTTAAACATAGTATTTGAATAGTATTTATAAAGCTGTGTATTACAAATTACGTCTTACTGTGGCAGTATTTTCAAACATATATCTTCCTCCGCTTAATGCCAATGTTTTTAGTGAACACATGCCGTCTTTTGCGTTAAAAACGCCAATGCTTGTAAGCCTTGTTGCCATTAGTTCGTTTAAGTCTTCCGGTGAAATATATAATCCGCAATTTGAATTACATTCGGTGTTGTTAAAAGGACAATTTTTCATTATTCCCTCCTTAAATATATTATATCATATTAAAAATTCATACATATATAGTTTTGTTTCAAAAAAAAGAGGTCATTTCTGACCTCAAAAATATTAATAATTAAATTAAACCAACCATTATTGATTAAACAATAAATGTATGTGAAAGAGCATCTGACTGTGCTTTGTTTGAGCATAGCGAGTTTGCACAGTTTGTTTTGA
>JAFVDH010000038.1 GCA_017478515.1 bacterium | reverse complement strand
TTGTTTTTAGTGCGTCCAATAATGCTTCTTTCAATGCTCCTGCCAACTCTTGTTTATCCAAGACTTTACTTGCAACCTGTTCTATCTTTTCCAATTCGTTGCGGGTCTTTTCATCGGCTTTCTCTCTTATGCTCCGCCATTCAACAATACAAAGGAAAACTCCGACAATACAAGTTACAATAGGAACACCATAGATGTTATCCAAATGAAACAACTTGTAAATATTGCTGAAATGTATCAGAATATCTACACAAGCACCTATCAACATACCGCCTTCATAGGAGATAAATTTACTCAAAGAACGATAAATAAAAGGTTGCTAACAATTGGCTGGTAATATTGCTTATCGCCATACCTATACCTTGCGGTGAATAAAACAACCTCTTATTAGGCAGTATCAAACAAAAAGGTTCGGCAAGTAATATCAAACCGAACCTGACACAACGAAAACTGCAGCACTTTCTCGCAACTGCTTTACACAATCCAGCAGAATGCCGACCCTGTAAGCCAACCTGCAACCGCAGTCAAAACGTAAATCAATACGTCTATCACCTTTTTTATTTTCTTTTTATCCATAGTCTTACACATGTTTTACACTATCCAAATCCCTAAATTCCAACGGACAAGATTTCATATCATTACGGAATGCACTTGACGGATAGAAACGGCAGGTGATACGTTTTACAATATCCGCATCAACGTCGTCACTTTTTCTTACCGCCTTACTTCTTATGGCAGGGATAAACGAACCCAATGCTCCGAATTTCACTGCAGAACCTTTCATTATGGCATTGGAAACGTGTATTTCAAAGGCTTTCAATGCAGCCACAACATCAGGATAACTGACTGAGGTTGCGTGCGATATTTCCTTTGCGATGGCATCCAACGACGTGTCGGGTGCGCGGAAGATTTTTGCAACGTAACGGTCTTCTTTCGTGCCGCTGATTAAGAGCGTTCTCTTCGCTTTAACAAACTGAATCATAATTTTTTCCTTTCTTTTTGTTGTTAATAAATATTTTTTAAGTCAATATAACATCCGAAAATCAATTTTTACCGCTTGTCGCAAATCGCTTCCCGGTGCTACCGAGTGCAAAATTAGGTATAATATTGATACACAAAACAAAATCCGTAAATATTGGCAGAAAGTGAAACTAATTGAAATGTTTTTTGTAATTTTGCAACGGCAAAACAAGAAATTATATGTGTTATGCAAGTAGATAATGAAAAAGCAATACGGTCAATAGTAAGTTCTGCGGTAAAATCATTTGCTTCGGGCTTTTCAACACGGCATTTATCTGAAGTTGATAATCCAGATGGTGTGATTAATTCTAAAATACATAATGTTTTTATTTCTATATTAGGTGATGAAATAGCATATTTTTCTGCACTGTCACGTTCTTTGGACAGTTCATTAGGCAATATGCTTGAGAATATGGCTATTGACATAGCAAAATTGCATTATGAGGTAAGTCAAAGCGTTACAGGGTTTATATCAAAAGAACAAACGGAATATATTGCAGATATTTTGGAAGAATACAAACGACATGTAAGAAAACCGTCTATTGATGATTACAGAGGATTATCTGAAAAATTTTCAGTTTCTTCGCAAATAAATAAAAGACACGACAGTGATTATTACTTATTTGACAAAGAATCAGGATTACATTATTTAATAGAATTGAAAATCGGAGGAGATTTAGATAATAAGAAAGCACGTTCGGAAAAAGAAGCATTACTTGAACAATATTGCATACTTGCGAATAACTTACAAAGTGAAGATAAAATAAAAGTTTGTTTTGCTACTGCGTATAATAGATACGGAGAGGGCAAACCTTGGAAACAAGGCAGAGTTTTGCAATTTTTTGCCAATGAAGAACTATTAATTAGCAGTGATTTTTGGAATCTTGTTTGCAAATCATCCGATGGCTACAATATTGTATTAGATGAGTATAAAAGAAATGCACATTATATTATCTCTGCATTATCTGATATAAAAGATGTTTATTTGTCTGAATAATA
The DNA here is from genome assembly GCA_017478515.1 of bacterium. Lineage (GTDB taxonomy): Bacteria > Cyanobacteriota > Vampirovibrionia > Gastranaerophilales > Gastranaerophilaceae > UBA791. The sequence goes on along the minus strand of JAFVDH010000038.1, from coordinate 2,957 downwards.
TGACATCAAACAGTAATTGGAATATTGGACTTAAACAAGGCGACAGCAGGGATTTGATAAAAAGAATTCCGGATAAATTTGTAGATTTTATACTTACAGATCCACCATATAACATAGGTAAATTTTCAACAGGTAATATTCCTTTGCCGGGTAGAACTCCGATGAATAATGATGTTGCAGATTGGGATCATATAGATTTTAATCCCGAGGAGTGGGCAGATGAATTTTTACGTATTTTAAAACCTACAGGAAACCTTTTTATATTCACCTCATACAATCAATTGGGACGGTGGTATAACTGTTTGGATCATAGATTTGACACTTCACAATTTATGATTTGGCACAAAACTAATCCTGCTCCTAAAATTTTTAAAGCAGGCTTTTTAAATAGTTGTGAAATGATATTTTGTTGTTGGAATAAAAAACATACTTGGAATTTCATTTCACAAGCAGAGATGCACAATTTTATTGAAAGTCCGATTTGTATGTCGCCCGAAAGATTAAAAAATCCTAAACATCCGGCACAAAAACCTGTATCTATATTAAAGAAAATGATAACTATTGCAAGCAATGAGAATGATATTGTATTTGACCCGTTTATGGGCGTAGGTTCTTCAGGAGTTGCTGCAATAGAATTAAAACGCAGATTTATTGGTTTTGAAATTAACAAAGAATATTTTGAAGCTGCCAAACAACGAATTGAAACTAAATTAGAAAATGCTATACAATAAAACAAATAGGAGCAATTTATCACCTATAATCAAATGGGCAGGAGGAAAAGAAAAAGAGATTAAATACATTATCCCTAATACTCCTTCAGATTTTAAATGTTATTATGAACCATTTGTAGGAGGCGGTTCTGTCTTTACGTCATTTAATGCAAATCATCATTACATTAATGATAAATCACAGGAATTAATTAATTTGTATAATTGTATTGCTGAAAAAAATACATATTTTTATAAATGGCTGAATTATATTATAATTGCATGGGAGAGTATGTTGAATTATGTAAATCGGCAAAACGATTACATAGTATTATATAAAAAAATACGTGATAATGCTTTATCTGATAAAGAGATTAAAGCCTTTGTCAAAAACAATATAGAGGAAAATAAGGATACGCTTTTACTGATTATAAACAATTTTGATTGGCATAAAGATGACTATATTTCAGAATTAAACAGAAATATATGCAGTAAATTATTACGAATGCATAAAATTGAATTAGAACGCAATATTATGCCCGACAAAGATATTTATGAAAATATAGAAACTGCTTTTATGGGGTCATTGTATATGTACTTTAGAAAATTGTATAACGACAAAAATATACTTAAAACAAATCTTCCTTTGGCTACGGCTTTATTTGTATTTATACGCAATTATTCTTACAGCGGAATGTTCAGATATAATGATAAAGGAGAATTTAATGTTCCATACGGAGGAATTGCCTATAACAAAAAATCGCTGAAAAAGAAGAAGGATTACTATTTATCTTCTGAATTGACAGAACATTTCGGTAATACAACAATTGCAAATTTAGACTTTGAGGAATTTTTTAAGAAATTTCAACCTAATGAAAATGATTTCGTGTTTTTAGACCCTCCGTACGACAGTGAATTCAGTACTTATGCTCAAAATCAATTCACAAAAGATGACCAGAAACGGTTGGCTGATTATCTAATTAATAGATGTAAAGCAAAATGGATGATGATTATAAAAAACACGCCGTTTATATATGAATTGTATAATAATAAAAATTTGAATATAAAGACATTTGATAAAACATACCTTGTCAGTTTTATGAATCGTAATGATAAAAAAGCCGAGCATTTAATAATTATGAATTATTAATTGCTCATAATTTTTCATTTCTTAAACAAATTGTCGGGTTTTCTTGTTGTCTGTTTTTGTCGGGGTTTGGTATAAACGGAATTATTGCATACTTCAAAAGTACAAGTTTTGATGTTTTTTCAGTGAAGTGAAGAAAGAAAATTCTCTTTTCTGAAAAAAATTCTGCAAAAGGGCATTTCAAGGTTGTAAAACGGCGTTTTGTTGCAATCAAACAGTTTTTTATTAGTGTAAAATGCTGTTTAATTCTTGTTAAAAAACGTAAAAATGTAGGGGCGGACCTGTTGTATTATAAATATTTATATGTATAATATTTTCTTTTTTAAAGTACTTCTTTTCTAAAAAGAAGTACCAAGAAAAGCGTTCTTTTTAGGAAAAGAAGCAAAAACTATATAACTCGGTTGGTTTTATTTGTGTAGTTTTTAGGCTCTTATGTAGTTTGATGTGATTTTTATTCCGCTAATTTTGTCCGCATTCTCTGTCCGCATCCATCGCTTTTGGTTCTTTTACGGTAAAAGAACGCTTCTTTTGGTTCGTTTTCTTCTAAAGAAAATGAACTTTAAAAATACATTATCTATTATGGATTAAAAAATTACGGATTTGACGTATCTGTTCAATAGAGAAATACTTACCCGTGATGCCTAACAACCTTATTTCATCACGTTTGCGAAGACGTAAGAGCGTTTGCGTGCTTATGCCCAATAATTCCGATGCTTCGTTGCAATTATACAGTTTTCCTGATCCGTTTTGAGCGTTTTCCATTGTCGTTTTCCTTTCTTTTTGTTTGATTTGTAATTAAAAGATTTTAGAATGCAAAATTACAACTATTATTTTATATAAACAGCGTATTTTGTGCAACTTAACACAACAATTTATGACAAAATATTACAAAAATAATTAGAATGGAAAACGGATTTTTGATTTTATCAATTTATCTTACAATAAATCACTTCTGGTATCTGCATTTTTCCTTATTTCCCGCTGTGGTTTCCAATTTACACCTTGCAAAAATATTCTTGCCTTGCGGATGTTACTTTGAAGTTTCTCCTCGCTTACATCGTCAAAGTTGATGATGTTCTCAAATTTGATGTCTGCACGGAAAC
>JAFVDH010000037.1 GCA_017478515.1 bacterium | reverse complement strand
TTGTTCATTTGTTAGCATTCTTGCACTTGCCATTGCCATTGAACGGCGTTTTTTTGCTCCTCTTAATATAAATTCAACACTATTATCAATATTATTGCTTGGTTTTTCAATTCTTCTTAACATATTCACTTATCCCTTTTTTGTTTTCTTATTGCTTACATATTTTTTATCGGTTTCTTTTCTCAAAAACTTTAGAGATTTATTTTATTATGTTAAGAGTTTGTTACAAAATAATCCGTAGATACTTAGATTTGTTGAGTTTATTTAAACATCATTACTTATTTTCAAGGTATTTTATTGCTGCCAAATTATTTTTAAACAAGTCATAAGGTATTGTGTATGATTGTGATGTATTCCAAGGATTTACAATTGTTACAGATGAAATCTCGCCAGCATTATTTAGTGTTACGTTTGAAATAGAGTATTCATGTGCACTCACCATAGCAGACTCTCTTGCTGAATCTACATTAGAAAAATAATCTCGCATATTTTCTCTATTTACAGAAGCATCATTAGTAATATAAGGGATTGGGACACTTGAAATTGCTCCAAAATATGCAGCCATATTCCAAGAAGACATAGCTTCAGAGCCAATAGATTTTAAATCCAGTGACGAAAGAGTATTTCCATCTGATAGTCCCGGTCTAGGAGAACCGTATTCAAAATCATTAAAAGCACACGTCATTGATACATTTCCTGTATTATTAATGAAATTATTTAAAATTCTACTTAAATTTTCATCTGATATTTTGAGATTCTCAGGAATTTCTTCTCCACTTTCAGTACTAGTATATACCCTATTATATAATATCTCAGCTTCTCTTCCTGTAAGCATGTATTCCATTCTATAGGCCATATTAAAAGATCCGCCGTCAAGAGGATCCTCTTCACTTCTATCTTCTATATTTCCTGCAGCAATTTCTTGTCTAAAATACTTAGCAACACCCGCTTCCAGTAAACGCATGTCAGCATCTCCGACTGAAAAATCTAAATAACTGCCATTATCATCTACTGTTTTACTGCCATAATCCATTAAATCTTCTCTTGTTAATTCAATTACTCTTCTTTCACCGTTTGTATCATACAATGTTACTGTATAAGGGTCTTCTGCTGTCCCTGCATGGTCATAATCAAGAGCATCTCTAATTGCTTGAGCACCAAACTCTGTTCCGGAAAGTGCTCTGACATCTGACAATAGCCAACAATCTCCTATATTTTGTTGAAAAGTATCCTCATCAATTTCACCATTAAACGAAAACTCAAACGGAGCATCTTCTTCATTTGCAGCATCAGGTTTACCTGCATCATCGTCGACAGTTTCAGCCTCCATATCCGCCTCTGCCTCTGCTATATCATCTTTTATAACCGTGTTTTCACCATCCAAATCTTGTCCTTTTACTCCAAGGTCTACTCCTGTTTTTGCTAGAGCATCACCCTCTTTTACCAAATCTGTTTTAGTATCGGTAAAACTGTCTTCTTGAGCTTTAAAATCAGATATTTCAGCTTCTAATTCTCTTATATCACCATCTATTGCAACTCTTTCCGCATCATCTTCAATGCCGTTTAAGCTTGCTTGTAATGCTGATAATTGCCCCTCTACACCCGTACGCAAATTTTGCACATCCGCTATTTTGCCCTCAACAGTGCCAACTTCGCCTTTATTATTCGTTACATCATCAGTATTTGTATCTATTGCCGAATTATTGCTAGAAATAGCACTTTCGTTATTGCTAAGACGAGTTTTTAGTGTAGTTAATAAACTTGAGATATCTTTTACCATGTTACAAACCTGCTTTCCTGTTAATATCTAACACTTTTCATGTCGGCAACATTGGCTCAAAACTTTACTATCCCTATCCCTATCATATCATATCATATCATATAGGTGATTATAACTGGGTTTCAGCCATTTTAAAATTCATATTTACAAAAATTAACAATTTTATTTAAAATCGTCGTATTCGGATATTAACAACTATTTTCAGATTTGTAATATTTTTTTATAAATAAAACGAATATTATCCACATTATCTGATACAATTAGAGTATGAAAGTTTCGGTTATCATTACAAGTTACAACTATGAACAGTACATAAAAGATGTAATTAAATCCGTTTTAAATCAGACATTTACAGATTTTGAACTGATAATTATTGACGACTGTTCAAGCGATAATTCAGCAGAAATAATAAAAAGCTTTAATGACGACAGGATAAAATTTATACAAAATGATAAAAACTACGGCTTAAAGTATTCTGTTAAAAAAGCTGTTGAAACAGCTCAAGGAGAATGGATTGCATTTTTGGAAAGCGATGATTTATGGGTTTCAAATAACCTTGAGACAAGGCTCAAATATGCTGAAAAGTACCCTGATGTGGGAATAATTTTTAATGATGTAGAAGAATTTGGCGATCGAAAATGGATTGAGGCTGTAAAAAATAATTTTACCAGAACAAGAAAAATTCTAAATAAAATGAATTTTCCTAAAAATATCTTCTACGATATTAACATTTACAACCTTATTATGACATTCTCTTCCGTTATGATAAAAAGAGAATTTTTTGAAAACTTAAATTTTGATACACCTATTGACGCCCTTTTAGACTGGTGGATTTATATTCATGTGTCTTATCAAACTAAAGCCTTTTATATTAAAGAAAAACTCACAAAATGGCGTCAACACAAGCAAAGTTATATTTTCAGAAAGAAAAAAACAAAGTTTAAATCCGCTCAAATAGAGGCCTATATTGATATTTATAAACACAATAATTTGAACCCGTTAACATTTTTGCCGTTCTTAGTTTTTTCTGTTTTTTTAATGCTTTTACACAGATTAAAATTTTATTCAATAGTACTAATTAGAAAAATTAAAGATATTTTGCGTATAAAAAAACGTCAATCACCTTTGTTTGATGATTAGAACAGATTTTAGTCAAACAAAAATATAAAGAATGTTCTCAATATTTTAGTTAAAATCCTACGAAAAACATCAGGACAAATTCGTAAAAAATCAAACATACAGTTTTTAACCAATAACGGCGTAAACGTATTTATTTTAATTTCTCCGACATTATTTTTAATATATCTCAGAACTTTTTTATTTTTAATTTCGTCCTCATAACCTGCAATTGTGGTTTTATCTCTATTCAAACCAAGTAAAACAGAGCGTTTAATAAATGGAGAACCGTATTTCAATAATTCTTTCCAATAAAATATTGATGGATTAGAAGAGTTTTCATATTTTTTTATGAACGTTGAATATTTAAACCCACTATTTACAAGTGTTTGCGTAAGTTTTATTTCATAATTTAAAATAACGTCATTTTTAGATTTTTCTTCTTTAACAGAATTTATAAAATCACAGAAAACTTTTGAATTAAAAACATTGTTTCTAAAAGCAATAAACCAGCTTTGAATATGTGGCTGTTTTTTAGAAAAACAGAACTTGCCGTATTTTTTAAATCCAAATTTATTTTCTACAATACCCCAAAAATCAGCATTATAGTTTTGAGCAAAAATATCATCCAAGCTCTCAATACAATACACACTGTCGTTTACAAACAAAAGTTCGTCGATATCGTTTAATAAACCATTTTTAAGAGCATAATTAAACCCTTTTTTATATGAGCCGAAATCATATTCATTATGTTTTACTAAAATAACGTTCTCAAGTTTATTTTGTTCTTCATAAGGCAAATCAGAAAGTGATAAAAAAAGGATTTTATCGCAGTATTTTTTAAGATTTTGAACATAAAAAAGAACGTAATCATCAATCACGTTCTTTTTATCAAAATGTGCAAATACTGCTAATCTTTTCATTTATAATTTCCTGACAAGTCCGAAAATTATTAATATTCAATACCCTGTCTTGCCATAACACCGATATCAAAGTAGTGTTTAATCGGTTTCATTTCAGTAACAAGGTGAGCCAAAGCTTTCAATTCAGGATGAGCATAACGACCTGTTAATACTATTTCAAGAGTTTCAGGCTTGTTTAATAACGCATCTTTAACATCAGAAACCTTAATCATATTCATAGCAATAGCAATGTTAATTTCATCTAAGATAATAAGTTGATATTGATTATTTCTGATAGCCTCTTTAGCAATTTCCCAGCCTTTTTTAGCCTCTTTATAATCTTCTAAGCAAACATTGTGAGAATAAACAACTCTGTCAACACCGCATTGAATAATATCCAAATTAGGAAACATACCACCGGAAACGATTTCACCGTAAGATGTAGCACTATCGCCTTTAGCAAATTGGATAATAAGAACTTTCCAGCCATGCCCCAAAGCTCTCATTGCCAAACCTAATGATGCGGTAGTTTTACCTTTTCCATCTCCGGTATAGATTTGAATATAACCACGTTCTAACAATTTATGCCTCCAAAGATTTTCTAATTCCTGTTCTGATTTTAATATTTTGTCTAAAATTTCACATCATATTTTCAATGTATTTTTAGATTTGCGGTTTAATTTGTCGGGTTTCAAAAAACTGATAAAACTTATGTTTTAGCATGTTTTAAATATTTAAAATTTATATATCCCATCGCCGAAAATTCGGCTTGTAAGTTCCAAGACTACGTTCTTTAATTAAAACAAAATATCTTCCAAATCGCAAATAAATTATTCAAAAAATCATGCGAAATTTACATAATTTTTCTTCACAATTTTGGAGATAATTTTATAACCTGCATTTTGAGAATTTAAAAAATTTTTTAAAATTTTTACATAATTTTTGTGAAGTTTTTGTTAAAAACTATTGATACCATGCAGGCATGGGAGTTTCAGGGGGACATTTAAAATAACTTAAAACTTTACACATTTTTTAATAATCGCCGAGAATATTATTACTCATGGTTTTAAGAGAATTTTAAATTTTAAGTGTATAATTCTGATTTGTAAACTTAATTAAGATTAATTAACCTGAGCTTTTTTCAAATATTCAACGACAGCGTTAGAAATAGCTTTGGCACAATTTTTTTGGAATTTTTCACTGTTTAAAAGCTCAATATCATAAGGATTTATGACATAAGCAGTTTCTATTAAAACGCTTAAAGCACGACTGTTTCTTACAACAGCAAAACTTCTTTGGTATAAACCGTCGTTATTTGTGTTTAGCCTGTCGACCATGCTATTTAAAATTGTTTCCGCAAGAGGTTTTGCCTCATCATAATAGTAGTAAACGCTTGTTCCACGTTCTTTCATAGGGTCTTTGCCGTCAGGGAGAGAATTTGCATGGATACTTATAAAAATATCCGCATTTTTTTCGTTAGAAAATTTTACTCTGTCGTTTAGAGATACAAATTCATCCGTAAACCTTGTCATATAAACATTCGCACCCTTTTTACAAAGTTCTTTATAAAGATATAATGCTATTTTCAGATTAATATCTTTTTCATTGTCTCTAAGGCAGCTTACAGCACCTTTTTCAGCCCCGCCATGACCCGCATCTATTACTATTGTAGTGTCTTTCAGAGGTCTAAATCTGTACAATTTAAGCTTTTTCTTAACCTCTAACACAAGGTAATCCCCATCATAATAAGCATCATATCCTGATAAATTATATTTTAAATTAACAGGCATAACACTTTCGCTGCCATCAGTATTGAACAAATGTAAAACAAGCGGATTACCCTCTTCAACGTAGTATGGAATTCTTTGAGTTAATTTAAACTTGTAGAATTTAGAATGGCTATTTTGGCTAAAATATTTAGCAATTAGTTTTGCAGACTCTATGTTGTCTTGAACTATATTTTCGTAAACAGCCTTTTTATTAATCCATGCGTAGTTATTTTCGGATAAAACAACTCTGTATAAGCCGTATTGTTCGCCATCAACTTTTAATATTACGTCTTTTTCAAGATGGGATAAACGATTAATTCCCTCTTCAATAGGAGTACTTCGTAAAGCTGTTCCATCATTTTTTACATAAACAAATTTTTCTTTATCCAGTTTTTTAAAATTATTGGCGGAAATCGTGTTATTAAAGGCAACTCCAAGTACAGCTTTTCTGTTGATTACGAAAGTTTTTTTATCACATCCCGAAATAATTGTAAAAACATTTTTACCTATATTAAGAGGAACTTTTTGAGCAAAAGCACCTGATTGATGAACATCAATCTTGTTTCCGTTTATTGTTAAACTTTCATCAGGGTTTGTATTTCCAACAAAAAATGTTGACGGAGCATTAATATTTACGTTATACGCTGTAGGGTAAACAATATCCAAAGCATATGCACCAACGCCAAAAAAGATAAGACAAACAGCCGATAAAATTTTATTGCAAATTGATTTCATAATATGATAATATAATACCAAAAAGGTTTTTGCATCAGGCTGTGGGATGAAATTATGAACATAAGAGAAGAATTGAAAAAATTAAATGCCAAAATTTTAGATAATAACGACAAATTAGAAGTTTATTTTGATAAGAAAACAAATTTTATAAAACATAAAATAGAATTATACAACCTGAATATTGGCTTTAATGAAGAAAATAATTGCTTTATAATAGATGAACATAACAAAACAGAAATAGAAAATTTTATATCAAAAATAAGCCTTAGACCTCTGGTAATATTTGATATGGATGGAGTTTTAATCGATACGACAAACTCTTTCAGTGTCGTAACAATGATGACATACAAACATTTTACAGGCGGAGAACTTTCACGGGAAGAAATAAATTCAATAAAATACAAAGGCGGATTTAACAGTGATTTTGATATTTTGATGCACAAATTCAAAGAGCAAGGTTTTGATGTAGATTTTGAAGAAATGGCAAAATACTATTTAAATCTTTATTTTGACGGCAAAGGCGGATTAATTGATGAAGAAAAAATTATTCTGACAGAAGACCATGTAAAAGAACTTATTAAAAATTATAATCTTGCAGTATTTACGGGCCGAGACACAAAATCAGCAATGCATACACTAAAAGTTTGGAATATAACAAAATATTTTTACCCGATAATAACATTTGAATGCGTAGGCTGGAATAACCAAAAACCGGATACTAAAGGTGTAGAACTAATAAAAGAACAATCAATCGCAGATGAAATATATTATTTAGGCGATACCGTAGACGATGCAAGTTGTGCAAGAAACGCAGGAGTTAAAGGTATCGGAGTACTTCCGCCGAGAGACAAAAGCGATAAATTAAAACAACGACTTCTTGAAGAGGGCGATATAACCGTTCTTAATACTACAACCGATTTGAAAGACTTTCTTCAAGAGTATATAAAACAAAAAAATTAATACTATCCAACTTCTTGCTTATTTTCAGAAATTATTCAAACAAACATATATTAAACACTTATAAATACATCATGTGTGCAAAGTTCTGTAAAATTTAAATAGCACACAAAGTGTAAATATAAACATAAGAATTTTTGAAATTATAAATACTGATTTTTTAACATAATGCTTTTTGTTCGTAAAAAATCAAATTTTTTATATCAATTTTGTCAAACTGTTATTTAATTCTTATTAAATTGATATAATTTTTATATTTTTTTTTGTAATTTACAAACATATAAAAATTATATCAAGAAATTTTCAAAATCCGCTATGTTTGTAATATAATAACAAAAGAAAGGAAGTTTGGAATAAGTGAAGAACTCAAAATTAACGTTAGCGATATTTTTGGCACTTGTATTCGGAGTTATAGTCGGCTGGTTATTTCCCGAATTTTCAATCAAGTTGAGTCCTTTGTCAAAAATCTTCCTGAATATGGTAAAAATGATTATAGCACCGTTACTATTTTCAACGCTTGTAGTAGGAATTGCAGGGCACGGTGATATAAAATCGTTAGGTAAAATCGGCTTAAAAACAATCATCTATTTTGAAATAGTAACAACTCTTGCACTATGTATCGGATTGTTTATGGGAAACTGGATACAGCCGGGAGCGGGATTTGATACATCAGGCGACCTGAGCAGCGAAATGAAAGCCGTAGAACATATGGCAACAATTAATCCTCATAACTCATTGAGCGATATGTTTATAGGAATGTTTCCTACAAGTGTAATTAAATCAATGGCTGACGGCAACTTGCTGCAAATAGTTATTTTCTCAATATTCTTTGCAGTCGCAATCTGCGGAGTAGGAAAAGTAGCAAAACCTGTTATGGATGTTTTAAACTCCACAGCAAAAATAATGTTTAAATTTACGGAATATGTAATGTACTTTGCACCTGTCGGGATTTTTGGTGCTATAGCCTCAACCGTAGGCTTAAACGGGATAAGTGTGCTGAAAAACTACGCTAAAGTCATATTCTGCCTTTACGGAGCACTGGCAATATTTGTATTCGTAGTATTATACGGTGTATGCCTTATTGCAAGAATTCCGTTTTGGAAACTTATGTCAGCTTTAAAAGAACAAATTCTACTTGCATTTTCAACAACAAGTTCAGAGGCTGCACTTCCAAAATCAATGGAAATATTGGAAAAATTCGGCGTGCCGAGAAACATTGTTTCGTTTGTAATGCCTACAGGATATACGTTCAATCTTGACGGTTCAACACTTCACTTAGCAATGGCCGTACTATTTTCAACACAAATTGTAGGAATAAATTTAAACCTTGAACAACAATTAGTTATGATGGTTGCATTAATGTTTGCAAGTAAAGGTATAGCAGGCGTTCCGAGGGTTTCTTTAATTGTACTTGCAGGAACACTTACAACATTTAACTATCCTGTAATCGGTGTTGCCATATTACTTGGTATAGACCACATTCTTGATATGGGAAGAACAACTATCAACTTAATCGGAAACTGTATTGCAACAACAGTAATTGCCCGTTGGGAGGGCCAATTTGACGATAACAAAATGCAGCATTATATTTCAAGAAGTTCTCGCAGAAAAGCTTTGATTTCAAGAATTAAGGCAAATAAAAAAGCCTTAAATGCATAAATAAAATCAATAGTATAAATTTCTTTAACCCGAAAACTTCTAAAAAAGTTTTTAATCTTTGAACCCAAATTTAAAAAATTGGATTTAAATTTAGATAAATAAAATTGATTTAAAATTTTAAAGTGGTTAAATTAAATTATTAAACGAAAAACAGAGCAAAATATCAGAAGGGAATACAATGTCAGAAGAAAATAAAAAAACAGAATATAAAGATACACTTAATCTGCCTCAAACAACATTGCAGATGAGAGCAAATGCCGTAAACAGAGAACCTGAAATACAAAAATTCTGGGAGGAAAATCACATTTACGATGAAATAATTTCAAACAAAGATAAAACAAACAGTTTTATACTTCATGACGGCCCGCCGTATTTGAGTTCAGAAAAAATTCACGTAGGTACGGCTTTAAATAAAATTTTAAAAGATATTCTTATAAAATATAAATCTCAAAGAGGATACTATGCACCGTATGTACCCGGATATGACGGACACGGATTACCTATTGAAAACAAAGTTGTAAAAAATATAGAAGGCGGAAGAAACGCTGTAACACCTGCAGAATTAAGAGCAAAATGCAGAGAATACGCTCATAAAAGTTTAAAAGGCCAAGAAAACGAATTTAAAAGACTGGGAGTTCTCGGAAACTGGGAAAACCCTTATTTAACAATTGACGGCGAATACGAAGCAGAACAGGTAAGAGTATTTGGCGAAATGTATAAAAAAGGATACATTGAAAAAGGTCTAAAACCTGTATACTGGTGTGCATCTTGCGAAACTGCACTTGCTGAAGCTGAAGTTGAATATGCAGACCACACTTCAACTTCAATTTACGTAAGATTTAAATTTGATGATGAAAGCAAAAATATTTTAAAAGAAAAATTTGATTACTTAAATTCCGAAAAAGATATTTATTCAATAATTTGGACAACAACTCCATGGACAATTCCGTCAAACTTGGCGATAAGCGTTCATCCGAGATTTGAATATACATTCTTTGAATACAAAAATGATGTTTATTACGCAGCAACAGGTTTGTTGGATAATTTCTTAAAAGATGTTGAATGGGATAAAAACGAAATTAACGTTTTGGGAACATGTAAAGGTGAAGACTTAGAAAACTTAACCCCTGTTCATCCTCTATATGAAAGAAAATCACCAATTTTATGCGGAGAACATGTAACACTTGATGCAGGTACGGGTTCAGTTCATACCGCACCGGGTCATGGTTTGGAGGACTATGAAGTTTGCTGTAAGTATAAAATCGGCGTATATTCACCTCTTGATTCAAAAGGTATTTGGACATCAGAAGCAGGTGATTTAGAGGGTATTCCTTATTACAAAGGAAACGATATTGTTATAGAAAAATTAGAAAATATCGGAGCTTTACTAAAAAAAGCTGATATTCAACACAGTTACCCGCACTGCTGGAGATGTAAAAAACCTGTTATCTACAGAGCAACTCCTCAATGGTTTGTAAAAGTTGATAAATTTAGAGATAAAGCGTTAGAAGAAATAAAAAAAGTTAAATTTATTCCTGCATCAGGAGAGGCAAGAATTTCAAACATGGTAGAGGGCAGAACCGATTGGTGTATTTCAAGACAACGTGCCTGGGGTGTTCCTATTCCTGTTTTCTACTGCGAAGACTGCGGAGAAGTTATTGTAACAGATGAAACGATTGAACATGTTGCAAAAATGTTTGAAAAAGAAAGTTCCGACGCCTGGGTAAAATATTCTGAAAAAGAACTTTTACCTGAAAATTTCGTATGTCCTAAATGCGGAAAACAACACTTTAAAAAAGAAAATGACATTATGGACGTATGGTTTGACTCAGGAGTATCTTGGAGAGCTGTTGTAGAAAAACGCTATGAAGAACTTAATCATACCCCTGTTGATATGTATTTGGAAGGTTCTGACCAACACAGAGGATGGTTTCAATCTTCATTACTAACTTCTGTTGCAACACAAGGAATTTCACCGTATAAGCAAGTTTTAACTCACGGATTTGTATTCGGTGAAGACGGAAGAAAAATGTCAAAATCTTTGGGCAACTACATAAGACCTGATGACATTATTAAAAACTACGGTGCTGATATACTTAGACTTTGGGCAGCATCAGTAGATTACAGAAACGATATTAAAATCGGAGATAACATAATTAAACAGTTATCGGAAATATTTAGAAAAACAAGAAATACAGCAAGATTTTTACTTGGAAACTTATTTGACTTTGACCCTGAAAAAGACTATGTTCCTTACGAAGAACTAAAGAGTATAGATAAATTTGCACTGTCAAAATTGAATAACTTGATTGTAGAAGTAACAGAGGCATTTGAAAGTTATGAATTCTACAAATATTTCCAATGCTTACAAAACTTTGCGGCAGTAGATTTGTCATCATTCTATCTTGATATAGTAAAAGACAGACTTTACACAAGCGGTAAAAAATCATTATCAAGAAGAGCATGTCAAACAGTATTATACGAAACAATGCACGCATTGGTAAGGGTCTTAGCCCCTGTAATGCCGCATCAGGCAGAAGATATCTGGCAAAATATTCCTGAAAACCAAAGACAAGGCCTAAAATCAATTCTTTTATCGGATTGGGTAAAGGAAAACGAAAAATGGCATAATGAAAAATTGGAAGAAGATTTTGCAAAACTATTAAAAACAAGAGAAATCGTAACAAAAGCAATAGAACCGCTAAGAGCTGATAAAAAAGTCGGAAGTTCGTTAGAAGTTGCCGTTTACGTAAAATCATCTGATAATGAACTTTTGAAAGCAAATGAACAAGACCTTTGTGACTTGTACATAACATCTCAAGCATATGTAGCCGAAGAAAAACCCGCTGATGTATTAAACGAATACACAGAAAACGACATAACCGTATGGGTAACAAAAGCAAAAGGTGAAAAATGTGCAAGATGCTGGAAATACCAAGAACTTAACGAAAACGGTATCTGCAAACATTGTCAAGACGCCGTAAATGAGTAACAATTTATTTAATAAATATTTTAAAGAGCCGGAATTTTAATACTAAAATTCCGGCTCTTATTTGTATTATAAATTATAAGAATCAACTAAATACTCCTTTTATGAAATTTTTAGCACCACGGTACGCTTTTCCGGCAGTGCTATGAGTACATTCCGGCAAAATCGCTTTTGCACCTGATTTTAAATATGATTCACCACGAGTTATAACTTTTTTGGCAATTGGTTTAACTTTATTAGCAGTGTTTTTTGTTTTGTCTGCAATTTTATTAACAATTACTGTGGCAGATTCAACTGTTGTTTTATAAGTTTGTTTTGCGATATTTATTGCTTTTTTAGCACCTTTACTAACTCCATTAGCAAGTGCTTCGGGGTCAGTAAGTGCCCATTCAAATTTAGAATATTGTTTATGTAAATATTCCGCAGCATCTTTGTCAATTAATCCTATATATTCTTCTACACGACGTTCTACACCACCACGCAAACTACGCATAGTCGGAGTATCAATCACTTTGAAACCTTGTTGTAATCCATAGGCTGCCAAAGTTCCTAAATCTCCGTCAGCAAAAGCTTTAGCAGCTTTATTTGCAGCGTTTGATTCACGTTCAGATTGTTCATATGCTTCATTAACTAAATTATCTGTTCCGCAAGCTACTGCAAATACCGTACCTGCACCTGTAGTAGAAAGAACAGCATCAACACCTGAACATATTGTTTTTTGCGCTGCTCCTGCATACGCAGAACCTGTAATTTGTGTTAAAGCTTCGTCATTTAAACGCTCCGGATGATATGCTGCATCAGTAAACGATTGTACACCTGTCACAGCAACACCTGCAACTGAAAACATTTTTGAAGCTACACCAACTTCAGGCGGAAGCATTTTACCACCTTTTTCAGCAAGTGTTTCGCCTAAATCAAGAATAGTGCTTGTGTTAGAAAAAACACTTCCAAGGTCAACCGGCCTTTCACCTGATTTTACCGGTTTTTTAGAATTTTCACTCGGTTGAGTAGGTTGATTTGCATCTCCATTATTACTAACCTCAGGTTTTTCTTCAGTATTCTTTTTAGATACTTTTTCTTCCGCTGTTTGAACATTATTATTTTCATCAGGTGAATTTGCAATTTCATTTTCTGCAGCTATAATATTTCCCTGTATTTCGGTATGTTCTCTATTCAGTCTTACGCCATCTGTTTTTAATTCTCCTCCTGTTCGGGCTAAATCATCTCCTGTTCTTACCAAATCTGTTCTTTGATTGTTAAAATTTCTTTCTTGATTATTAAAATTTGTTATTTGAGCTTCTAAATCTCTTATACTGCCTTCTACAGCAACACGTTCAGCATCATCTTCAACTCCGTTCAAACTTGCTTGTAGTGCTGATAATTGCCCATCTACACCTGTACGAAGTTGTTGAACATCAGTTATTTCTCCATCTACAGCAGTCACTTCACCTTGATTTGCAGTTACATTTTGAGTGTTTTGGTCTATGTTCGAAGTATTTGTTGATATATCACTTTCATTTGCAGAAAGTTGTCTTCGTAATGCTGTTAATTCAGGTGTTACGTTCATACCCATAGATTTTACTCCTATATTGCCTTATTCTAATGCTATTCATGTCGGCAAAATAGGCTCAAAACTTTACTATCCCTATCCCTATCATATCATATCATATCATATAGGTGATTGTAACTGGGTTTCAGCCATTTTAAAACTCATATTTACAAAAATTAACAATTTTATTTAAAATTACTGTATTTCAATATTAACAATAGTTTTCAGATTTATAATACTTCTTAATATTTTGGATACATGGCGAGGTATTTTTATTTCAAAATAATATATATACAAGTTTACACAAATAATAAAAATATCGAATATAATATTTTTATTCTTTGTGTAGACATAAAATTATATATAATTACATAAATTAAATAACTATCTTAAACTTTCTATTGCAGATTTTATATCATCACTTCCGTAAATATAACTTCCTGCAACAAGAGAATTTGCCCCGAGCCCTTTACAGATTTTAGCAGTTTTATCATTAATTCCGCCATCAACCTGAACGATTAAACTTTCAGGAGCTTTCGCACGGATATAAGGAATTTTTTGTGCACAATATCCCATAAACTCCTGTCCGCCAAATCCTGGCTCTACAGTCATAACAAGCACCATATTAACTTTGTTAAGGTATGGAATTAAAACATCCTGATTTGTTTTAGGTTTAATTGATATACCAACTTTTAAATCAAAAGAACGAATTAAATCAATTATTCCATCAACGTTATCCTTTGCCGCCTCATAATGAAACGTAATAATATCAGCACCTGCTTTCGCAAATGCACCAATATATTTTTCAGGATTTTCAATCATCAAATGAACATCAAGAGGCACTTTCGCAGTTTTTTTCAAAGACTTAACCACAGGAACACCGATAGATATATTAGGAACAAAGTGTCCGTCCATAACATCAACGTGAATCCAATCTGCACCTGCATCTTCAACTGCCCTTACATCACGGCCCAATTCCGTAAAATCTGCCGACAATATTGACGGTGAAATTATTATTTTATCATTACTCATCTTTTATTACTCCTAATTTTTTACATGCCTCATAAGCACATTTTTGTTCTGCGTCTTTTTTCGATTTACCAATCATACAAGCCAAAGTTTTGCCCTGATATATAACTTCTATTTCAAAATTCGGCTTATGTTGAGGCCCAAACTCTCTTACTAGGTGGTATACAGGCAATTCTTTTGTCTTAGACTGGGTATACTCCTGCAAAATCTCTTTTGCATTATATTTAGCAAAATTATTTTTTACATCCGTAATTTCAGGTTCAAAAACATTTCCCAAAAACTCTATTATTTCCGATTTTTTACCCGTAAGATAAAACGCACCAATTAAAGCCTCAAGCATACATGCATTAATAGAACTTCTTTTTCTTTCGCCTGATTTTTCGGCATTTTTACCTAATATTAAAAATTCTTGCAAACCTAATTCAACTGCCGTCTTTGACAACATAGCATCAGAAACGATTATAGAACGAATTTTAGTAAGTTCACCCTCATTTGCCTCAGGGAATTTTTTCATTAAAATTTCAGATACTGCAAGCTTTAAAACAGAATCTCCAAAAAATTCTAATCTCTCATAGTTTAAAAGAGAATCCAAAGAATTTTCTTTTGTATAAGAAGAATGCGTAACAGCTTTAGTAAACAATTCTTCGTCAATAATTTCAATACTAAAAATTTTTTCTAAATCTTTAATATTCACTAAAAAATTCCTCTGACAAAAGCAATAATGTTATTCCATAAATCATTAGATTGAACAAAATACACACAATAATAATACAAAATAGGAATAGTTAAAATATAACTATCGGTTCTGTCCAAAAATCCGCCATGTCCAGGAAGTAAATCACCGGAATCTTTAACACCTGCATCTCTCTTAAGTAAAGATTCGGATAAATCTCCAATTTGAGCAAAAAAAGTAACTAAAATCCCCATTAAAAATGAATGATACCAAGGTAAGCCTATAAAATAACCCAGAATCAATCCCAAAATAACAGCGGAAAAAGCACCACCAATAGCACCTTCTACTGTTTTACTCGGACTTATAACCGGTGCCAGTTTATGTTTACCAAAATATTTTCCTGAATAATAACATCCCACATCCGTCATAATTACAAGTAAAAGTAAAAAGACAACATAACCCAAACCTGCACTTAGTATATTTGTTTTAAATATCATTTGTAATGACGAAGTATTATGTGTACCCAAATCTCTTAAAAATAACAACTGTAATGGGCACCAGCCGCAATAAACAAATCCTAAAAGAGTTGTTGCAACATTTGCTATATAAGGCTGTCTTCCTTTAAATAAAACCCACATAAAGGATACAATAAGCCCAAAAGTAAATACTAAAGTCATCAAAGACTTACAATTAAAATATGCCAAAAGAGCAATAATTATATTAAAAGTAATTATTACTTTTAAACTGGGATAAAATCCTTTATGCTTAAGAATTTGCACATATTCTTTTGAACCTATTATTATTATTATCATTAACAATAACAACAACGGAAATCCGCCAAAAATAATGCAAAATAACGCTGTAAAACCAAGTATTAAACCTGTTATTACCCTTTGGATTATAGATTTTTTAGGATTTGTATTTTCATCCATTATACAGTTAAAACCTCTTTTTCTTTTTCGCTAACCATAGCTTCGATTTTACCGGTATATTTATCAGTTAATTTTTGAATTTTATCTTGATTATCTTTTACAACATCTTCAGGAAGATTTTCAGATTTTTCAAGTTTTTTCAAAGCATCAGTCATATCTCTTCTAATATTTCTTATAGCAACTTTTGATTCTTCACCAAATTTTTTAACATCTTTAGTAATTTCTTTTCTTTTTTCTTCCGTTAGAGGAGGGAAAATCATACGAATAACAATACCGTCATTGTTAGGCATAACACCCAATTCAGCCTTTGTTAAAGCTTTTTCAACTTCTTTAAGAATTGATTTATCAAACGGAGCGATAACAAGAGTTGTACCGTCTTGAACCGTAACTTGAGCCATTTGTCTAATTGGAGTAGGAGCACCATAGTATTCTACATTTACTCTGTCCAAAATATTAGGATTCGCTCTTCCTGTTCTAACAGTTTTAAACTCACGGTTTAACTGTTCTAAAGCTTTTTCCATTTTTTCTTCACCATTTAAAAATAATTCATCTAATGACATATTTACCTCTTTCTTATATTAATTTCTTTTATATATTTTATTGACCTACATAAGTTCCTATTTTTTCACCATAAACAATTTTTTTAATACTTCCTTTAGCTTTAAAATCGAAAACTATAATCGGAATATTATTTTCCTTACACAGAGAGCAAGCCGATGTATCCATTACTTTTAAGCCGTTTTTAATAATATCATCGTAATGGATATTTTCTAACTTTTTGGCATTAGGATTAAGATTAGGATCATCGTCATAAACGCCGTCAACACCGTTTTTAGCCATAAGCATTGCTTGAGCACCGATTTCAGATGCTCTAAGAGCAGATGCTGTATCGGTTGTAAAGAACGGATTACCTGTTCCTGCAGCAAATATTACAACACGATTTTTTTCCAAATGTCTTATAGCCTTAAATCTTCTGTAAGGTTCAGCTATCTGATTCATATCAATAGCCGTTTGAACTCTGCATTCAACGTCAATTTGAGATAGAGCGGATTGAAGAGCAAGAGCGTTCATAACAGTAGCCAGCATGCCCATATAATCACCCGAAGCTCTATCCATACCAAGTTTAGTGCTGTTTTTCATTCCTCTAAAAATATTTCCGCCACCCACTACAACAGCAACGCCGACACCTTCTTCATGAATATTTTTAATTTCTTGAGCAATCATTTGGACAGGTTCGTAATCAATACCAAAATCCTGTTTTCCCATAAGTGCTTCACCACTGATTTTCAACAGTATTCTGTTATACTTTAATTCCATAAAAACCCCTTTTATTTAATGATATATGAAATAAAAGTATTTGTAAACAATAAAAAGAGAGGTGCCGGAAAAATTTTCCGACACCTGTTTGATTAATTTGTTTGAGTTGTTAGATGATAATACATTCAGGAAGAATGTACAACAAGATTAATCAAAATATTCAGACAGTTTGCAATTTTTATTTATGTATAGGAAAGTTTTTAGGAAAATGCTTTTATAAACACTCTTTTTATCTTTTTTATCTACACCAATTAATTTAACGTTTTAATTAGTTTACATACGCTGCACACACCTTGTTAAGTTGAGCTGTTTACTAACCGAATACGTTGAATGATTTATCTACGTTATCACTGATTAATGATTTCATTGAATCATATTCAGTATTTGCAGCTTCGTGTTCTGTATTAATTTGTGTCAATTCCATATCAAGGATTTTTTCTTGTGCAGACAATGATTTAACATAAGCATCATATGTACCTTTTGCAGAATTGATATAGCCATCAGCATCAGATACATCAGTTTTTCCAAGTTTTCCTGCAACAGCCCCAAACAAAGCGCTGGCAGAAGTACCCTCGTCATTATCAGAAAGAGAGAAAGTACCGTCATTATTAACAGTATAAAATTTTGTTGATGAAGTATCTACATTTTCTGCTTGTTTTAATAAGCTATAGTTATTTAATTCATTTGAATACGTTGTAGCTGCACTTTGTTATTGTAATGATAATATCATTTTTTGTGCAGAAATTTGCTGTGCTCTTAACTCAAGATCATGTAATCTTGCTGTTAACGTCATTAATCTTGCCTGATTTGCTGAAATACCCATTGTTTTACTCCTTTGACTTTCCTATATTGCTTTGTCCTAACACTTTTCATGTCG
>JAFVDH010000036.1 GCA_017478515.1 bacterium | reverse complement strand
CTTTTCTTCCGCTTTTGGTTGTATCTTTACTTCTCTCGGTTCCTTTTCAGGCTCGATTTTCGCAAATTCCTTTTCTTCCGCTTTTGGTTGTATCTTTACTTCTCTCGGTTCCTTTCGGCTCGGCATTTCACTCAACGTTTGAATTGTTTGTTCCAATTCCAACAATTCCGATTTGTCTTGCTTATCTTTGCTCGTATTTATATTTACACTCTTTTCATCAACTTCTTGCAAGCCCTTATCTTTTTCTTTTGATACATATACAATTGACGCAGAATTATTCAAATCTGTTGCCAAAACTTGTTTTTCATCAGAATCATTCGACAATTCTTTTTTCTCAGATTTTGAATTTGTACCCAAGTTTTCGACATTAACAGCATCTTTCAAGTCATTAACCGCAGTTAAATCTTTCAAACTGTTTTCAAACGAATTATCACCAGTTTTTGACGGCATTGTTTGAGTTAATTGATTTAGTGACGGTTCAGTTACTTGCTGATTTTGTTTAATTTTCATTCTGCTCTCTCTCAAGTTGTTTTAATAAAGCTTCTTCCTCTTCCGAGATTTTCTCCTGCGTTTGCTGGAAATATCTTTGGACACCTAATTCCGAATAGTTTTTCAATTCTGCACTTTTTTCTTCTTTTAGATATTCTTCTCTGTTTTTTTCCTTATGTTTTTCTAATACTTTTACAGCCTGTTCCAGTTCTACCAGTTTCAGAACTTCTTGTCTTAGGATTGCTTCTTTTTCCTGTCTTACAAGTTCAAGCTGTTCTCCTTTGTCCCATAAATGGTGCAAATACTTATCATACGCCTCCATCATTGTATAATCACAGCGACGCATATTTTCTTTTGTTGATTCTATCTCAGCAAGATTTCTGCGAATATCCTCCTCTGCCTGGTAAAGTGCAGATTGTGCTTTTTGCACTTCTAATAATTGAGCTTCTTTCTTTCTGATTCTGAAATCAAGTATTTTTTGTAGTCTGTAAACAAAAGGCATACTCTCTATACACTTTCATATATTTTTATTATGAGGTATGTTCTTTAAATGTTACACATCCATTTGTATGATTATTCTTTAATGATTTTTTTATTTTTGTCAAAAACTTTTATCAAATTTGTATTAAAACACAAAAAAGAGGATATCCGATTTTAAGGACATCCTCTTTTCTCTACTTTAATTATTTTTGGTTTACTCAACGATTGTTATTCTGTTTTGGTTTTTAATTTCGATATCTTTACCTTCATTTTGAAGTTTTTTAATGTATTCTGCAACCATATAATCTTTATCTTCTTCGAATACAGCCTCTGCTTTATCCATAGATTTTAACATTTCAAAACCGTCTCTGCCATTTGCATAGTATGTATCCATTGCAACTCTGAAAGTTTTATCTTCGCTTGGATTTTTAATATCTAAAGCTTGAGCATTTCCATTTTTATCTACAAATTCAGCTGATAATAATTCACCTTGTTTGTTCATTTTGTAATTCAAACCAGAAACTTGAAGAACGCCCGGTTTGCAGCCCGGTTGAGTTACTGAATTTGCACCGAATTTTAATGCTTCAACGATTGTTTTTTCGCTTAGAGGAATTACTGCCATACCGTTTTTGAAAGGTACGATACTTGAAATATCTCTTGTTGAAATTTCGCCTTGTTCAAATGTATTTCTTAAGTTAGCAGAACCTAATAATGTAATATCAGCACCTGTATAATCTCTCATTGCATCTGCAACGAAATCTGCATGAGGGTTTTCGCATGCTATTCTGTTTTCAGGTTCAGGGCATGATTTTTTAATTGTACCAACTGTTTCAGGTTTTCCTAAACAATGTTCAGCAAAATATTTCATTATCAAGTTTCTTCTGAAACCTTTTGTAGGAGTTACGTTATTTTGAGCTTTTGTTATTACGCCTTGTTCATCAAATTCTAAGTTTAGAACACCGATATTATCGGCATCTTTACCGGCTTGTGTAATTACAACAGGGTTGCCGTCTTTTCCGTAGAATAAATTTTCACCCTCTTTAATATCTGTAATCAATTCATGAGAGTGTCCGCCTAAGATAACGTCTATACCTTGAGTTTCTTGAGCCAATCTTTTTTCGTTTGCGTTACCTGCGTGAGAAAGAACGATAATTTTGTTTACACCTTGTTCTTGTAATTTATTTACTTCTTCTTGAACGTCTTTTATTGTTTTGTCAAAATCGTCTACTTTTAAATCTTTATAGTTGTCTACTTTTGACATTCTTGTAAACAAATCAGGAGGTAACAAACCGATTATACCGTATTTTTGACCATCTTCTTTTGTTTCGATGTATGATTTTTCAATTCTTGATTTTAGAGGGTTTGTTGCTTCGATTTGAGCATTTAAACCTAACATTTTATATGCTTTATCTTTTGTCAATTCAAATAATGTTTTAGGGTCAGAATCGCATTCATGGTTTCCTACTGCTGTTGCTGTTACGCCAATTAAATCCATAAATTTTGCAGCAATTTTATTAGGTTTTTTGTTTTCGCCCAATAAAATATCGCCTGATGATAATTTTAATTTATTCACGCCCTCTGACGGGATAAATTCATCAAACACTTTAGATGCGTTATAGATTTTTTCCATCTTAATATTTTGACCGTGCAAGTCATTTATATAGAAAATGCTTGTTTTTGTAGGTTTTGATATATTTGATGGATTGATTGGATTAATCATTAACACTACCTAAACTATTACTAACACATGTTAATAAAGGCTTAAAAGCATTTTTTTTTGACTTTTTAAAAAGGCATGTTACAAAATTGTTACATATTTTTATAAATCTATGCCGACAAAACTTTTAAAATCTCTCTCAGCATATCTTCGGAAGTTTTAATTTCTAAATTCATATTATTTACAATATCTTGAGCCTTGCTTATTTCTTCATTTGTATATTGAAGAGACAAAAGCATATTTTTAACTTCGGAAAATATATCGTCTGATTGTGTTTCTTCCTGTTCAAGTTCGACATTTATAAATTTATCTCTTAATTCAAGGATTATTTTTTGTGCAAGTTTAACACCAACACCTTTTGCCTGAGTTAATTCTTTTTCTTTTTCCTGAACAACGCAATTTATGAGAGTTTTCAATTCAAACTGATTAAGGATATTTAACGCCATTCTAGCCCCTACCCCTGATACTTTTACAAGGATATTGAATAAATTTCTGACCTCCATATCCAAAAATCCGCACAAATTCATACTGTCCTCTCTGTGCAAAAGTACAGTATAAAGTATTGCTGTTGATTGATTTATGCTTATTTTATCGTAGTCTTTTTTCATAACTTCGATCAGATAACCGACACCGTTTACATCAATTACTACGAAATAACCTTTTTTATTTGCATATTTATTTGCCAAACCGCCTTTTATATATTCATACATAGCAAATTTCCTTATCTAACCCGAGATAGCACCCAGATTTGCACTTTTTACACTTTTGGCATATTTTGCAAGATAACCCTTTGTTTCTTTCGGTTCAGGCATTACAAAATCGGCTCTTCTTTGTTCTATTTCTTTTTCATCAACAAGAAGAGAAAGTTCTTTCTTATTTATATCAATTTTGATTTTATCACCGTCTTTTATCAAACCAATTAAGCCGCCCTGACTTGCTTCAGGACAAATATGACCGATACAAAGACCTCTTGTTCCGCCGGAAAATCTTCCGTCTGTAATCAATGCAACAGATTTTCCTAAGCCTTTTCCTACGATTAATGAAGTCGGCGCAAGCATTTCTCTCATACCTGGGCCGCCTTGAGGGCCTTCGTATCTAATAACAACTACATCTCCTGCTTTTATTTCATCATTTTGTATTGCTTCTGTTGCAAGTTCTTCGGAATTATAGCATTTTGCAGTTCCCTCAAATTCAAAACAACTTGTATCAACTCCCGCAACTTTTATTACACAGCCTTCTGGTGATAGATTTCCATATAAAACTCCCAATCCTGCTGTTTGAGTAAGTGGTTTGTCAAAAGGTTTGACAACTTCTTCGTTTACCCATGCTTTATCAGCAATTTCTTCAACTGAAAGTCCTATTACATTTTTTGTATTTTTAAATTCAGGACAATGTTTATAAAGAGTTTTTATTGCACCTGAAATACCGCCTGCATTATGAAAATCAGTCATTGTGTACATTCCTGACGGGTCTAATTTTATTAATTGATGAACCTTATCACTCAATTCTTCAAAATCTTTTAATCCTAAATCAATTCCGCCTGCTGCCGCTATTCCAAGTAAATGCAATGTAGAATTTGTTGAACCGCCAAGTGCCAAATCCATAATTATTGCATTTCTTAAAGACTCTTTTGTAACAATATCAAGAGGTTTAACATCATTTTTCACCATATCAACAATAGCCATACCGCTCTCAAATGCGATTTGACGTTTTTTAGCGGAAACAGTGCTTGTTGTTGCACAGTTAGGAAGACTCATACCCATTGTTTCAACTAAGCATGCCATTGTATTTGCCGTGTATAAACCTTGACAAGAACCTGCTGACGGACACGATTCCTCTTCCATTTCTATTAATCTTTCTTCTGTTATTTCGCCGTTCATGTATCTTCCGATAGCTTCAAATGTGCCTTTTATCATTGAAAGTTTTTCACATTTGCATGAACCGTCCAACATCGGACCTGCCGTTACTACTATTGCAGGAATATTTAATCTTAATGCCGCAATTATCATACCCGGAGTAATTTTATCGCAATTTGTAAGCAGTACCAGACCGTCTAACTGATGTGCAGATGCCATTGTTTCAACACAATCCGCTATCAAATCTCTTGACGGTAAAGAATATTTCATTCCGCTATGACCCATTGCAATTCCATCGCATACGGCAGGAGTACCAAAAATAAATGCCTGCCCCCCGCCTGAATGAATACCTTTTTCTATTTGTCTTTCTAAATCTCTCATCATTACATGACCCGGTACCAAATCCGTAAACGAACTTGCTATACCGATAAATGGTCTGTCCATTGATTTTTTACTTACACCTGTTGCATATAACAAACTTCTGTGAGGGGTTCTTTCTATTCCTTTTTTTATTTTGTCACTGTTCATTTTATTCTCCTTTTTCTATTTTTACAATTTCATTATTTTCATCAAGATAAATATAACCTTTAATATCTAAATTATGATATTCATATAAATTTTTTACATATTTATATCCGTCAATACCATTGTTATACAAATTCTTTAAAATATCATCAACAAGCAAAGAACTTCCTGCTAAAGTTCCATCTTTTGATGTTATTTTTTTCCCGTCATAATAAACTTTTTTATTGCAGAAATCCATTTCGAATTTATCGCTGTATGCAATAGGCAGACAATCGCTTATAGGTAAAATTTTATTTTCAGTTTTTGATTTTATTATCAATTCAAGAATATCTTTATTCAAATGAACTAAATCCATAATAACTTCCGCATAAACATCATCATTTATCAATGCAGAAAGCGTTGTTGATTTTTCTCTATGATTTATTCCGTTCATAGCATTAAAAATATGTGTAACTCCGTCAACGCCTTTCAAATCTCCGCCTGTACAGTGTCCTGCCTGAACTTTTACTCCTTTATTTTTTAAATATTCAATCAAACCTTCATCAATTTCAGGTGCAAGAGTTACAATCTTTATAAAATCATCTTCTATCAATTTATAATTTTCAACATTCGGAGTTAAAAATAATTTTTCATCCTGAATACCTTTTTTCAAAGGATTAACAAATATTCCCTCAAGATGAATGCCTAAAATTTCTGACATATCAGAGGTTTGCATAGATTTTGCTTTTTTAATAATTTCTGTTTGTTTTCTTATATTTTCAACCGTATCTGTTACAAAAGTCGGGAAAAATCCGCCAATACCTCGTTTTAAAAGTTTTTTGGAAACATCTAAAATTTCTTCAACCGAACAATTATTAAAATCAACCCCGAACGCACCATGAAGATGATTTTCTATCAGTAATTCAACTTTTTTTAATTGTTTATTATTCATTGCCAAAAATCTTTCTTGCAACTTCTCTATCGTCAAAATGAATTGTTTCGTTCTCTAAAATCTGATAATCTTCATGACCTTTGCCCGCAAGAACGATAACATCTTTTTCGTCAGAAATTGATTTTGTAAGTTCAATAGCTTTTCCTCTGTCAGCTTCAACAAAGATTTTATCAGGATTTATTGATTTTAAACCTGCGACTATATCGGAAATAATTTGGTTTGGATTTTCTGAACGAGGATTATCACTTGTAATAACAACTTTATCAGCAAATTTTTCTGCTATTGCCCCCATTTTAGGACGTTTTGTAGTATCTCTGTCGCCGCCGCAGCCAAAAAGACATATCAATTTTGAAGTTTTTGGCGTAATTTCTCTTGCAGCTTTCAATACATTTTCCAATCCGTCAGGAGTATGTGCATAATCAACTATTACAAGCGGTGTTTTATTTACAATTTCAAATCTACCTGCTACATTTTTTACATTGTTCAATGTCTGAATTGATACTTCATAAGAAATATCGTAAGCCATCGCAACCGCTAACGCACACAGAGTATTATATACACTGAATGTACCGTTTAAATTTAATTCTAATTTATAACTGCCATCTTTTGTTTTTAAATCAAATTTTGCCCCATGAATAGAATACTCAATATTTTCAGCCATTAAATCAGCCTGTTTTTTTATTCCGTAAGTTAAAATTTTAACTCCTTGGGGAACAACTGATTTGAATTTTTCATAATATTCATCATCAGCATTTAAAACAGCATAACAACCTTTTTTTAAGCCTTTAAATAAAATTGCTTTTGCTTCAAAATAATTTTCCATTAAAATGTGATAATCTAAATGGTCTTGAGTCAAATTCGTTATAACAGCACATTTGTAATCAATTCCGCCGACTCTGTTTTGGTCAAGAGCATGAGAACTAACTTCCATACATACATTTTTTATTTTTTTTTCGTCAAAAGTTCTTAAAAGTTTTTGTAATTCCGGAGCTTGAGGAGTTGTATGTTTTGCATCATGATATGTGTCATCAGAAGAAAATTTGTGTCCTAAAGTTCCAATAAGACCGCATTTTTGATTATTTTCTTCAAAAATTTTCTGTACTAAATGCGAAACAGTTGTCTTACCGTTTGTTCCTGTAATACCGATAATATTCAAATCTTTTGAGGGGTTTTCATAAAATGCGGAAGCAAAATCTGCAATTTGATGTCTTGTAGATTTAACTATTATTTGAGGTAAATCTGTTTCTAATTCTTCTTCGCAAACAAAAGCTACGGCACCATTATCTTCTGCCATTTTAAAATATTTATGTCCGTCAGTGTATTCTCCTCTTAAACAAACAAAAATATCACCTTTTTGAGTTGTTTTTGAATTATAAGAAATTCCTGTTACTTCAACATCTTTATAATTTATTCTGTCTACAAAATCTACATTTTCAATTAATTTATCTAATTTCATTTTCAGCCTCTTAATTTTTCTTTCCTTTTACTTCATTTTTATCAGGTGTTAAATTCAAAATATGAGCAACCTGAGTGGCAATTTCTTTAAAAATAGGTGCAGCAATTGTACTACCCCAAACTTCACCGCCTGATGCAGAATCAACTATTACATAAATCATAACTTCCGGGTCTGTCGCAGGAAGATAACCTATTGTTGAAGTATACAATTTATTTGTATAACCTGCTCCGTTTTCTTTAGGTTTTCTTGATGTTCCCGTTTTTGCCGCAACATTATATTTATCCATTTTTAGCGGAGATTTTCCGTTGTTAATACTGTTCATCAAAATTTCAGTTAAAGCATTAGCATTTTCTTTTGACATAACTTGAACTTTTTTGATTTTCTTTTCAGCTTCTTCATCAGAATACTTTATAACATGAGGAGTTACTCTGACCCCATCATTGGCTATAGCAGAAATTATTGACGCCATCTGAATTGCCGTTACAGACGCCCCGTATCCGTAACCCATTGTTGCATGGTCTGAGCTGTCCCATTTGTGGGGTTTTTTTATTAAACCAACAGATTCTCCCGGTAAATCTATTCCTGTTTTTTCTCCAAGACCAAATTTTTTCAGAATATCATAAAATTCTTGCGAAGTCATTGTTTGTGCAACTCTAACAGAACCTACGTTGCTCGAATGTTGAAATAAGTATTCCAAACTAATCATTCCGGGATTTGGATGTTTATGATAGTCATAGTTTTGAATGTCCCACCAACCGACTTTCATTTTTCCTGTATCGTTAATTTTTGAATACTTGTTTATTTTACCAAGTTCCATTGCAGACGCTACAGTAATAATTTTAAAAGTAGAACCCGGCGGAAAAACATCAGTTATCGCCCAATTCTTCAATTGTAAAAATGATGCTTTTTTAAAATTATTAGGGTCATAATAAGGATATGTCGCATAACCTAAAATTTCACCATTTCTAGGATTCATAACAATTACAGCACCTCTATAAGCTTTAAATTTGCTTATAACTTTATACAATTCCTGTTCGCAAATATGTTGAACAGCCGTATCTATAGTTAAAGTAACATCCTCGCCCTTTAACGGAACAATTGTTGCCAGAGGGTCTGTTCCAAAGTTATAAATAATATCACCTTTCGGAGTTTTTTCCAGTGCAACTTTATTATCAACTTTTTCAAGCTTATCTTTTGCCGAATATTCAACACCGGCCGATATTTCGGCATCAAAATTATAATAACCCAAAACATTTGATGCCAATGAACCTTGAGGATAAATTCTTATATTTTTTTTATCCATTGGAATTTCTCTTAAATGTAATTCGGCTATTTTATCTCTTGTTTCTCTATCTGCACCCTTTTTCAGCAAAACAAAAGGAGATTCCTGATTAATCATTTTTAAAAGTGTAGCATACGGAATATGCAAAATCGGAGAAAGCATTGAAGCAAGTTCTGCCGGAGTATGGTCTTCCATATCGGCTTTTCTTAAAAAAATATCAAACAAAATCTTATCTGTTGCAAGTTTTATGCCGTTTCTGTCATAAATATCCCCACGCATTACAAAAGTGTTAGCCATTCTCTGGCGTTTTGCTTTTATTCTGTAATGCTTTAAATCAAGTATTTGCAAACAAAATAAATGCACAATCAGAGCTAAGGCAAAAATCGCAAAACCAACCTGCCAGCATCCTAATCTCTTATCAAGCATTTTAAATTGTTTTTCTTTTCTTCTATCCATCTCAACCCATTTTTCTAAATTCTATCACTAAAATTAAGGTTTGAGAAATTGTTTAAAATACTTAAAAAATTATGATTAATAACCTATTGAATAAGAAAACAACTTTTCAGAATTACTTTTTTTATCAACAACATTGCTCACGGAATTGTTAACTTCAGGAACTTCAATTACCTGTTTAGCCCTAGTCAAAGTTTTATTTTTTTGCATTGTTATATCAACATTACTAAACGATTTCAACTTATCTAATTTATATTGAAGTTCGGCATTTTCATCATTTAACGCAGTTGTTTCTCTGCTTAATTTATTCAAAGTCATTTCATTCAGGGTCACAAAATAATAGCTTGTCATTGCAACCATAATAAATATACCTAAAATTACAGATAAAGCCGTATTTACTTTTCTTATAGACATTTCTTTTTCGTATAATTCCTTTGGAAAATACCCCTCAATTACCTGCGTTTCCGCTTGAAGAGTTTCTATTTTCTCAGAATTATCATATACTATTTTATCTGCAATAAAATCATTCGTATATTCTATATTGTTTAAATTTTGTATCAATGTATATTATCCCTAAGATTATTATTTTATATATTTAGCAGCTCTAAGTTTTGCACTTCTTGACGGGGGATTTTCTTTTATTTCTTCTTCACTCGCTACAACAGGCTTTTTTAAAAGCAGTTTCAAAAGCGGCCCTCCGCATCTGCATACAGGTTCTGATAATTCACATCTGCAAGATTTTGAATAATATTTGAATGTTTCCTTTACTATTCTATCTTCTAATGAATGAAAACTTATCACAGATATTATAGCATTTTCACCTAATAAATCAAACAAATTATTTAATGTAGTTTTAATATTTTTTAACTCACCGTTAACTTCAATTCTGATAGCTTGAAACACTCTTGTAGCAGGATGTATGTGCCCTTTTGAATAAGGGACGGAGCTTTTTATTATATTAGCCAGTTCAACAGTAGTTTTTATAGGAGTTTCAGCTCTTTTTTCAACTATTTTCCTTGCAATTCTTCTGGAATATCTCTCTTCCCCATACTCAAAGAAAATTTTCACCAAATCCTCTTCTTTATAACCATTTACGACGTCATACGCCGAAACCTCAGCATCTTTATCAAACCTCATATCCAAATCAGCCTCTTTTGTAAAAGAAAAACCTCGTTCTCTTTTGGTCAGCTGATGGTACGAAGCACCCAAATCAAAAAGTATTCCGCCCGTTATCTTTTCATAACCCAATTCATGTATAACTTTCTTAACATTTGTATATGAGTCTTTCACAATTGTTAAGTTTTTGTAATCTTTCAGGCGTTCTTTAGAATAACTAAGTGCATCATCATCTATGTCAAAAGAAATTAAATGACTGCCGGAAGTCATATTCTTAAGAATTTCTTCGCTGTGGCCGCCGCCGCCTAAAGTTGCATCGACAAAAAGTGCGTCTTTTGAAAAATCAAAAAAACTCACAGCCTCTTTTTTCATAACGGTATAATGGGTAAAATCTTCCATAAAAAGATTTTATCATAAAAAAATACTATATTTTACCTCTATTTTTGTAATAATTTTATAAAACTTAATTTTCTGTTTTAAAGCCGATTTTTGCGGGTTTTGTTCTGTCCATAAGTAAATCTATTGCTTCGTTTATCCTTGCAATTTCTTTATTGTTATCTCTAGCATACTGTATAAAAACTTTTTTAAATTCATTAATCTGTTCTTGAAGGTCTTTATGTTCTATTGCCAATTTCCGCATTTTAACAAAGGTTCTCATAATATTTATATTAACGGCTATTGCTATATCCGTATTTAGTAACCCTGATAACATTGCTATTCCCTGCTCAGTGAATACATAAGGCAAATACTGTCTACCACCCCTTTTTTCATTACTCTGTTTTGAGGTCACAAATTGTGACCTCAAAGTTTCATATTCTTCTTTTGATAACTGAAACATAAAATCTTCCGGAAATCTTTGAATATTTCTTTTAACAGTCTGATTTAAAACTTTTGTTTCAACACAATACAAAGATGCAAGGTCACTATCAAGCATAACCTTGTAACCTCTTATTTAGTAAATTAAATTCTGAATTGGTATTAATGCATTTGACATAACTTATTTTTCTTTAGATATTAGCATATTACAAACCAAATGTTAATACCGAATTTTGTGTAATATTTGAACAATAATTTAAATTACACAACACAAAATCAATACTTTCAAACATACAAACAAATTGTGTGCAAAAGCATATAAAATAGAAAACAGAAAAATCGTATTTACAGCAAATTTAACCTATAACTACTTAGCTGATAGCTCTTCCCAAATGCTCGGTATGATTACACAAGCAGAATAAACAACAAATCCAAAAACAATCAAAGCTATCGGTAACATTTTCATCTCCTGTTAGGTTTTCAGTATTGACTTTATATATTACATCCGAAACTTGATTACTTAGACCAAATTCGGCTAATTGTTATTTAAGACTTTACTTGCTCTGGATATTTGCTATTACATTCTATAAATTCCACATTCAATTGATTTTATAACGTGTTTATATTACAATTAAAAGCACTATGGATAAGGATTTCAGCCTATTATTCAAAGAATTGTGCTGTTCAAGATGTAAGAACGATTTTGACGAAAATTCCGTTGAAATAATACGGGAAGAACCTCAGCTTCTTGTTATAAAATTAACCTGCCAAACTTGCGGTAAAGACTTTGGCATTTCATTTTTAGGCATGAATAATTTTCAAGTCAAAACAAAATCCGATTTAATTCTTGAAAAAAATAAACGCCCAAACATTTCAGCAGATGACGTAATAGATGCACACATATTTATAAAAAACTTAGATGAAAACTGGCAAAAATATCTTCCGATAATTGAAGAGAATTAAAATATCTTGAGGGCGGGTTTTTATAAAAACCCGCCCTCATTACACTATGTTTTATTCAAAGTATCTCAAAAATCAAATATTAATATTAAGCCTCTTCTTCAATTTCTTCTTTTATTTCAAACGGAGATTTAACTATAACCAAAATTTTAGTTATTCTAACGCCCTCAATTTCTTTAACGGTAAGAGATAAATTTTTCCAATAAATAACATCATTAACCTGTGCTATTCTGCCTAAAACCTTAAGGACAAGACCAGCTACAGTATCAATATCTTCATCTTCAAAGTAGCTTTCGTCGACATTAAAGAATTCAGCCAATTCATCAAGTCTTACCATTGCATTTATAAGATATGTATTATCGGCAACTTTCTTTATATCAACTTCTTCCTCTTCGTCAAATTCATCCTGAACTTCTCCGAAAATTTCTTCAAACACATCCTCAAGTGTAATAAGTCCCGCAGTACCGCCGAATTCATCCACAACAATAGCTATCTGTGCCTGTTGTTTTTTGAATTCTATTATCAAATTATCCATTGTAATAGTTTCAGGCACACACAATATCGGACGCATTATTTTCTCTATGTTAAACTCTTCATTATTCACATTGCACGCATACAAATCCTTAACATGCAAAAATCCGACTATATTATCAATATCTTCCCCATAGATAGGATATCTTGTATATTGATTTTCCAAAGTAAATTTCTTTAAATCCTCGTAAGCAATGTCTTTTGGAAGACAAACCAAATCAGTTCTCGGTATCATAACCTCTCTGGCCGTCAAATCAGACAATTTAAAAGCGTTATGCAGAATTTCTTTTTCCGTTTCATTCAAAACACCTTCTTTGTAACTTGCATCCACAAGCATATCCAATTCTTCCGTAGAATGTGCAAATGAAGTTTTAGGTCTTTCTATTTTTAGTATCTTTAATACAAAATTACAAAATCCATTTAACAATTTAACAAACGGGTTAAATATTACAGAAACAATAAGAGTCGGTCTTGCAACCATAAGTGCGGTTTCTTCTGTATTTTGTAAAGAAATAAGCTTAGGAACCTGTTCTCCCAATGCGACATGTACAAAAGTAACAAAAATAAATGCAGCAACCGATGATACTGTATGAATTGCAATAAGTTGAGCATCTTGAGGCGGTAATATATCATTAAATATTGTTTGAATCATAGAAGAAATTGCAGCTTCCCCAACCCAACCAATACCGATACTTGCAAAAGTTACACCAAATTGTGCCACACCTACTACTTTGTCAAGATTAGCAAGCTGTTTTAGAACCAAATCAGCCACCTTATTACCTTGTTTAGATAATTCTTCCATTCTGGTTTTTCTAACCTTAACAAAAGAAAATTCAACCGCTACGAAAAATGCATTTGCAAACAATAAAAATGCTATTATAAAAAACTTAAACAGGGTACTGACAACATCCATTAAATTTTACCTTTTCTCTCTTAACATTTTTATATGTTATAATATACCAGAAAAAAAATCAATATTTTTAAAATAAAAGGAAATAAATTGTGAGATTAGATAAATTTTTAAAAGTATCAAGACTAATAAAAAGAAGAACCGTAGCAAATGAAATTTCAGACACAGGACGGGTTTATGTAAACGGAAACATCGCAAAACCTGCAAAAACATTAAAAGTTGGAGATATAATAAAAATTGAATATGCAAATAAAAATGTTGTGGTAAAAGTTTTAATTATACCTGCCGGCAATGTTAGTATTCAGCAGGCAAGCGAATTGTATGAAATTATAGAAGAATAAATAAATGACTAAATTGCCCCATTTTAAAATATAAGATAAAGGATTAAGAATATGCATGAAATATTTACAAACATGAACAATTATTTTCAATCATTAGGAGTACTGGGACTTGCCCTAAACTCATGTATAGAAAGTTTTTTTCTTGTACCTCCACCTGATTTTTTATTAATTGCAATGGACTTGGCGAAACCTGAAAAAGCCTTATATTACGCAACAATTTGTTCATTCGCATCTGTAATCGGCGGATTGATAGGATATTTAATAGGTTTAATCGGAGGTCGTCCTGTTTTCAATTGGATTTTCAGAAAAAATCCCGAACAATTTGAAAAAGTTGAACAAATGTACAATAAATACGGTTCTGTTGCGGTATTTTTCGCAGGTTTCACACCAATTCCTTATAAAGTATTTACCATAGCTAGCGGCGTATTAAACATGAATTGGTGGAAATTCACAATTGCAAGCTTTTTCGGACGTGCAGGAAGATTTTTTATTGTAAGTATTGTTTTAATACTATTCGGAGAATGGATAAAACAGTATTTAGAAATCGTAATTATTGTAGTCTCAATAATAATTATCCTTTTCTTTGTAGCTCTTTATTATATTAATAAGGCTAAAAAATAATAAATATACAATATAGTTAAATATCTAAAACTTATTGAATATTCAAGAATTTATGAACTTGCGGGATAAGTCTTGTATTTTTGTGTTTTTCCAAAAATTTATCAAACACATTTTCTATAACGGGAGTCGGAATTTCAAGTTTCATGCCATTCATTTTTGGCTGCAAAATTATCTGAAAATCATATTTTTCAGCAAGTTCAACACTTTTTTCAATTTCTTCATCCTTAATATTTTCATCAAAAACGATTTTTGCAAAAAGAACCTGTCGTTCGCAGTCGTACTGCTTTGTTGCGGCACAAGTTAAAATCGCATCTCTTACTGAACCAAAAAATTTTTCATGCATTTCAAAAGAATTTTTTATTCCTGATGAACTTGGAAGCTTTATATCAGCAGAAATATAATCAATGTTATCAAAAACTTTTTTTAATCCGACATGAACCGTAGCATTCGTTTCAAGATAAGCAGGCTTGTTAATTCTTGGCAGAAATTCATTTAAAAAATCAGCCCATAAAAGAGGTTCACCACCTGTTAGAGAGACAGAATGAACATGTTCAAAGCCCTTAAGGGCCTTAACTTTTCTTTCTAAATCATCAACAGAGTACTCCATGCCTGTTTCAGAGTTAAAATCAGTATCGCAATAATCGCAATGCAGATTGCAATCACAAAACCTGATGAATAGCTGCTTATAACCGACAAACGGGCCTTCCCCTTGAGTAGATATAAAAATTTCTTTTATTTTTGCTTTGTTCATTTTGCGGTTTCCTTATTTGCAATATCCTGCAATTTTTTGTACAAATCTTTTTCCTCTTTTGATAAATCTTTTGGAATATCGATTTTTATTGTAACAATCAAATCACCTGTTTTATTGCCTTTTTTAAGTCCCTGATTAGCAAGACGGTATTTCTGCCCTTGAGAAGTTCCTGCCATGACTTTCATAGAAACTTTACCATCCGGAACATTTATTTCCTTTGTAGAACCTAATACCGCATCGTGAGGGGGGATTACTAGTGTATAGTTAATATTCAACCCATCGTATTTGTAAATATCACTTGACTCTATCTGAACATTCAGATATAAATCTCCGTTTTTACCTCCATTTATACCTTTATTGCCCTCATTAGGAATTCTTATTTTTGAACCTGGTTTTACAGATGGCGGAATTTTGACGGTTATTTTTTTATGATTTTGTTCTTCGCCCTTACCGTTGCAGGCTCTGCATTTTGTCTGATTTATAAATTGTCTTCCGTTGCAGGCTTTGCATGGTTCTGTGACCAAAATATTAACAGTTTTGTTGCAGCCGTTTATTGATTCAAGCATTGTCAGCATAACTTCGCAATGTATATCTTCACCGTTTTTTGGCTGTTCTTTTTTTTGTTTATTTTTTGGTTTTGTTGATTGTTTATTTTTAAGGTTATCTAAAATATCATTAAAAACATTTGAAAATCCCTGTTGTGATTTATGTTTTTGTTCTGCCTGACTGTAAGCTTTATGGGCCTCATGTTTTTTTGATTCTTCGTTTACTTTTTCCGCTTTTTCGTTTGGTTCGGCTTGCTCTTTTTTCTCAACTCGTTCTGCATAAATCCCTTTGAGCATATTATATTTTTTTCTCTGCTCGGTATCTATTAAAACCTCGTATGCTTCCGTAATTTTTTTAAACTTATTAACACTTTCCGCATCATTACCGCAAACATCAGGATGGTATTGTCTGGCCAATTTTCTGTACGCAGATTTAATTTCGGCAGACTCCGCCGTAACACTTACACCTAAAATCTCGTAATAATTAACCTTTATATCCATATCTTTATCATACAGGCTTTTTGTATAAATTCAATAGCCTTAGTTAACTTCTTTTAAAATAACAACTGTTTTTTCCAATTCTTTCAAAAGTGCCTGTTCTTGAATTTCAATGCTTTTAGGACTGTACAATGCACCGTCTCCGCTATAAGGAAGATATGGATTATACATTTGAGATTCATATTTAACAGTTGCAACATAGTGTGATTGAAAATCAACTTCTACAAGCTTTTGAAACGATATATAATAAGATTCGGGGCTGTCTTTGTATTTCTGTTTAAAATACGTCATCCAATCGTTAAAAGCATTAACCCTTGCCACAAATTTTTGAATATTAAGCTTATAATTAATAGCTTCAATAATTGACTCAACCAGAGGAATAGCGTCATTAATATCAGTTGTATAAGGCGATATTTTTTGTTTTTTCACAATTAAATCAATATAGGCAGGATTGTCCCTCGGAACGGGTTTTAAATCATTTTTATCCCTGAAAGTCGGAACAGAATCAAAAGCAGGCTTTGCGAGCTCAGAACGCTGTTTATCAAACCGTTGAGTAACATCAGGAAGAGTTCCCAAATAACCTTTTCTGATTTCTCCGGTCGCACTGTCGGTTGATGCAAAAACCGTGTTATTCACGGAATTTACAGCAAAAAACATTATTAAAAATACTAATAAGATGTTCTTCATAATTAAATTATACTGTTTTTTATAAAAAAATCATATATTGTAAATAAAGTATCTCAGACGGCAATAATAAATCTATGAAAAATAAATTAAAGCAAATTTTTACAAAGAATTTTATTAAAAGAGAAGTGCCGGAAAAAAATTTTTCCGGCACTTATTTGATTAATTTGTTTGAGTTGTTAGATGATAATACATTCAGGAAGAATGTACAACAAGATTAATCAAAATATTCAGACAGTTTGCAATTTTTGTTTAGGTATAGGAAAGTTTTTAGGAAAATGCTTTTATAAACACACTTTTTTATCTATTTATATACGCTGTTTGTCTTATTTAATTAAATTACACTATTTTATTCACACCAACAGATTAATTCAACGATCTAATTAACCCATAGTCAGTTCACATACACCGTACACACCGTGTTAAGTCGAGCTGCTTACTAACCGAATACGTTGAATGATTTATCTACGTTATCGCTAATTAATGATTTAATTGAATCATATTCAGTATTTGCAGCTTCGTGTTCTGTATTGATTTGTGTCAATTCCATATCAAGTAATTTTTCTGATGATGATAAACTTGTTGTATAAGTATCATAATCATCTTTTTTCTTATCAATATAATTCTTACAAGTTTCATCAGAATTTACTCTATTACCGTCTTCATCCACTTCTTGCATCATTTCGCTATATGTATTTAATTCATTTGAATACGTCATAGCTGCACTTTGTGATTGCATTGATAATTGCATTTTTACTGCAGAAATTTGCTGTGCTCTTAACTCAAGATCATGTAATCTTGCTGTTAACGTCATTAATCTTGCCTGATTTGCTGAAATACCCATTGTTTTACTCCTTTGACTTTCCTATATTGCTTTGTCCTAACACTTTTCATGTCG
>JAFVDH010000035.1 GCA_017478515.1 bacterium | reverse complement strand
CGGAAATGAAAGAAATAATAAATCTACACTTAAAAAATATAAATTATAACAAGGCAGTAGAAAATAAATCCAAGTACGATAATTTAAAAGAAGTTTATAAAAAGTATATTAAGGATATGGAAAAATCCGATTTTGCAAATTCTTTTACAAGATATCAGGTTGAACTAAATATGCTTAAAAACCTGAAAAAAACAGCCGTTGAAGAAAATAAGCAGATTGAACTTGAATTTATTCAAGAAAAATATAACATTTTAGCGGATAAATTTAATCAATTCGGAGTGGTGTTAAAAGATTTAGACTGAATAAATAAATGTAATCATGTACAGTTTTACACAACAAATAATATAAAATGTTGTATAAAATTTTTTATCGGGGGTAGATATTTCTCTTGATTTTTAAGAAAATGTTACAATCATGATGTAAAAAGTAATTTCCAAATGATATCAGAAAGACGTCTTTGTAAGTGTTTACGTGCGACTTTCTTTGATTTTCCTTCTTGTAGTTTTTTATTGTAATATTCATTTCCGATTTTATCAAAACGAATTTGTAAAATAGCAATAGCATAAAGTATTGAATTTAAAATTCTATTGCCTCTGTGATTATTTCTTTGTTTATCACTCATCCCACTGGAACAATCAACAGGTGCAACTCCGCAATAGCTTGCAAATTGTGATTTAGACATCTTCTTTCCTTTAATTTCAGTATAAATTGTTGCTGCGGTTAATGTATTTATGCCTGTTAATTGTGTAAGTTTTTTAGCTTGTTCAGGTATTAGTTTTTCTATTTCATATTCTAATGTTTTTATTATTTCATTTAACGTTTGAAGTATCTTGCCAAATTGTTGAATACAAATATCTTCGTTATTCTGTAACCATTTATATGCTTTAATCGTGGTAAGATTTTTAAACGGAACTTTTATTCCTAATTGATTAAAAGAGCTTTTTAAATTATTGGTTATTTGTGTTCTTTGCAACACAAGAAGTTTCCTTTTTGTGATAATTTGTTTTAATTTAATGGTTTTTGTTGATACTTCTTGTAATTTTGATTGAGCAGCAAAGATAGATATAACTTTAGCATCACCCCAATCATTTTTTTGCCCGCAAACAGATAAAGCTTTTCTTGCTTTTGCTGTAGCAAGTGCATTAAATTCATATACTTTGCAACCTGATTCAAGAAGAAAAACAGAAAATGTTAAACCGTAGGAATAAGCACCTTCCAATGCCCAAGAACAATCTTTTCCAGCCCATTCTAGAGCTTTTTTAAAACCATTGAAATCTGTTTTAAATTCTTTAAACTTACCATTTACGTAACAAGCGATTGTATTTTTATGGCAATCAACACCTACAAATTTTGTTTGTTCCATGATAAAATCCTCATTAATATTAATACAATTTTCAACGGACAACCTTGCTTTAAGTGGCAAACTGGTATTTCTAAAGTCTCGTTGAAAGAAAGGACATAGACAATCTACAAGCGAGCTTCAAGGAGCTTAGGGTGGGTAAGTCTTATGTCCTTTTTCATTGTATTAAAAATCAAAATCAATAAGCAAGG
>JAFVDH010000034.1 GCA_017478515.1 bacterium | reverse complement strand
TTTTTTGCTCTTCTATCGTAACTTTTATTACGAATGTTAACAAATGTGTCTTTTTCTATTCTATTTTTTTTGTTTCCTTAATTATATTAAGTATTTTTCTCTTTAAAAATTGCCTTTTAATCTATTACTGGGTTTCAGGGGAATTTTCTATTTTTTTTTAGTTTTTAATACAAAAAACACTTTTCCAAAAAGCCTCATTCTAAGAATATTCAAATACTCAAACCTAGCAAAATGGACTCTTTTAACAACCTTTGTAACTAATTGTTGAATATTATTTTTATTATCACATTTGTAGTATAATTAAAAGAAGAAGTTGAGGAAGATTGGATATGCAAAATTATCATTTTATAGCAATTGGCGGAATAGGTATGAGTGGACTTGCAAAATACTTATTGGAACAAGGTTTTGAAGTTTCAGGTTCTGATGTATCAGCAAGCAAATATATTTTAGAACTTGAAAAACTCGGAGCAAAAGTTCATGTAGGCCATGACGCAAACAATCTTCCGAATGATTCAATTGTTGTTGTAAGTTCTGCAATTAAAGAAAACAATCCTGAACTCCAAAAAGCAAAACTATTAGGTATGAAAATTTACCATCGTTCTGACTTATTAAAAGAAATATCTGAAAAGTCAGAATGTTTCATAGGTTTTGCAGGCTGTCACGGAAAGACTACTACCAGCGGATTAGCAGCTTATGTTTTGGAAAAATCTGCTTATTGCCCGTCTTATGTTGTAGGAGGTATTATCCCGGAAATCAATACTAACGGCAAATTCAACAGTAATCAGGTTTTTATTGCGGAACTTGATGAAAGCGACGGAACTATTCAAAAATATTTGCCTGATATTTGTGTTATAAACAATCTTGATGAAGACCATGTTGATTACTATACAAACGGCGTAGACTCAATTGTAGAAGTCTTTAACAATTTTATCTCAAAATTAAAACCTGAGGCTAAAGTCCTTATTAATATTGATTGTGAGCATAATTTAAGGTTAAAAGGAAAAGACTTTATTACATACGGTATAGATAATGATGCGGATTATAAAGCCGAAAATATAGTTTTAGGTGCGGGTTTTATAGAGTTTGACCTCAAACACAAAGGCTCATTATTAACTCATTTATCAACCAAATTGATAGGAACTCATAATGTTTATAACACTCTTGCCGTAGCTGCGGCACTAATTGAAGCAGGATTTGATATTGATAAATTAAAAAAAGCTTTTTCAACTTTTACAGGAATGAAAAGAAGATTTCAGCTTATAGGTGAAGTTAAAGGGGCGTTGATTTATGATGATTATGCACATCATCCTACAGAGGTTAAAGCCCTGTTATCGTCTTTAAAATCATTTAAAGATAAAAATATTACCGCCGTTTTTCAACCTCACAGATATACAAGATTACAAAAATTTTGGAATGAATTTATTGATGCTCTAAAACCTGTTGAAAATGTTATTATAACAGATGTTTTTGCAGCTTCTGAAAATCCCGTTGACGGAATAAATTCGGAAAATTTTGCAAATGATTGCAAAAAAGCAGGCGTAAACGCAAAACACATAAATGGTTCTATACAAGAAGCCGCAGAATATTTATATCCGAATTTAACACAAAATGATGTTATAATAAGTATCGGAGCAGGTTCTGTTACACAGTTGGGAACTGAATTATTAAAACTAAACAAGGATTAACTGTGGATATAGAAACATTACATAATACGGAATTGAAAGAATTTTCTTATTTTAAAATTGGCGGAAAAGTTGAAAATTTGTATTTTCCAAAAAATACGGAAGAGTTTATTTATCTGCTTAAAAATATAAAAAATCCGCTTATTTTTGGGGGATTTTCTAACATATTATTTTCTTCAAACGGAGTTAATCAAGATGTAATTTGTACGACAAAATTTGACAAATACCGCATTCAAAATACTTTAGTAACAGCAGAAGCAGGAGTGAGAGGGGCAGTCTTATCAAGAGCATGTATTGATTATGAATTAGCAGGTTTTGAATTTATGTCAGGATTTCCGGGAACAATCGGCGGAAACATCTATATGAACGCTTCTGCACACAAACAGGCAGTTTCCGACAACTTATTGAAAGTAAAAATTTTTGATACCGAAACAAAAGAAATTATTGAACTTTCAAAAGATAAATTGAATTTTGAATACAGAAAATCTATTTTGCAAGAAATGCCTTATATCTTATTAGAAGCAGAATTTGAACTAAAAAAAGGAACTAAAACAGAAATTCAAAATAGAATAAAAGAAAACAGAGAATTCAGAAAATTGCATCAGCCGCAAGGGATACCAAACGTCGGAAGCATTTTTAAAAATCCCGAAAATAATTCAGCAGGTAAATTATTGGATGAGATAGGTGCAAAAGAGTTTAAAGTTGGTGGTGCGAAAGTTTTTGAAAACCATGCGAACTTTATAATTAACTACAATAATGCAACATCAACAGATGTTCTTGAATTAATGTTTATGATGTACAATAAAGTTAAGGAACAATTTGGTATAGAATTGAAGCCTGAAGTAAAATATTTTGGAGAGCAGACTGAAAAAGAGAGGGAAATATGCAAAATATTGTTTCAAAAATAGATAAAAATGCGAAAATTGCCGTACTATGCGGAGGAATGTCATCTGAGGCAGAAGTATCAATGCGTTCAGGTAAAAATTGTTTTGAAGCATTAAAAAGACTTGGCTATTCAAATGCTGAAATGATTGTTGTCGATGAAAATATTGCACAGGTTTTAAAAGAAAAACAAATTGAATATGCTTACATCGCTCTTCACGGAAAATACGGCGAAGACGGATGCATTCAAGGATTACTGGAAATATTGAAAATTCCGTATACAGGCTGCGGAGTAATGGCCTCAGCAATTTGTATGAATAAAGAATACACAAAACGTATATTAGCAACTTGTCCTGAAATACCGTTAATAAAATCAGCTTTTGTCAAAAAAGGAGATAGTTTAAAAGAAAAAACAAAAGGATTAAAATATCCTCTAATAACAAAACCAGTAAGTGAGGGGTCAAGTTTTGGCATGACAAAAGTTAATACGGAAGATGAACTTGAAAATGCCTACAAAGAAGCCTTAAAATACAACGACGATGTATTGATAGAAGAATTTGTAAACGGATTTTTTGTAACAGTAGGAGTACTGGAAAATGACGGAAAGACTTTTGCAACTGAAATTCTGCAAATTATGACAAAAACCGAATGGTATGATTTTGATGCAAAATATACAAAAGGACTATCTGAGTTTATCTTACCGGCAAAATTAAGTCCTGAAACGACACAAAAAATAAAAGATTTAGCCGTAAAATCACATATAACAGCAGGCTGCAGCGGAGTATCAAGAGTAGATTTTATGGTTGACGGAGAAACACCGCACTTTTTAGAAATAAATACAAGCCCCGGAATGACAGATACAAGCGATTTGCCTGCTCAAGCATTGGCAATCGGCATAGATTATGATACACTTGTTTTGTTGATATTAAACAGTTGCGGGCTCAATAAATAAATATGTCTGACGAAAACGAAGAATTTGTATACAGCGAAGAATATATTAAACAGAGAATGCTCCAAAACAAAAAAGAACGGCATTCCCGCAAATCTTTTACATGGCTGAAACGACTTAGAAAACTGCTTAGATTTTTGATGGTTGTGGGTCTGATTTTCGGGCTGTATTTTTCTTTAAGATTAAAATACTGGTACATGAGTCCAAATGCCTTTAATAGTGTACATAACGGTTCTTTGGAAATTGTTAACAACAATATAGTTCCGTCAGTGAATATATTGCGGGCTCTAAGACAGCATCCTATTCCCAGAATTCCTATATATCTTTAT
This sequence comes from bacterium, assembly GCA_017478515.1. Taxonomy (GTDB): domain Bacteria; phylum Cyanobacteriota; class Vampirovibrionia; order Gastranaerophilales; family Gastranaerophilaceae; genus UBA791. Next base: position 17,936 of record JAFVDH010000034.1, on the reverse strand, counting down.
AATACCGATATTTTAAAAAAAGATATTATGCTTTTAGAACCGGTGGAAGATGTCTATATAAGAAGATTTTGGATGCCTGCAAGATTGCTCGTAATAATCAAAGAAAGAAAACCAATAATTACAATCTCGCCTGCACCTGATGTTGAACCTGTTGCATTTTTTGCCAAGGGCGGAAAACTAATCGGCAAGGATTATTTACCGCTTGACCCAAAATACAAAACAATACGAGTGCTTTCATACGGAGTCAGAGGAGATGATTACAGACACTGGACTCCTGAAAAAATTGCACTTATTGAAAAGATAGCTAAAACTACCGAAGCCTATACAAAATCTCAAATAAAATATATAGACTTTAGAAATCCTGAAGATGTATATGTTCAGCTGCCTGAGGTTAATATTAGACTTGGAGAAATTGACGATACTATTTTTAACAGATTAAAACGACTTCCGTCTATTTTGCCACAAATTGTTAATCTGGATAAAAAAATTAAATATCTTGACTTACGCTGGGATAATGCTAATTATATTAAATTGGAGGACTAAACAATGAATATTAAAGTTTTTCAATTAAAACTTAAATATGCTGATTTTAATTTTAATGAACAAGTTCTAGATAAATATTTAAATTTTGATGGGCTGTCAGTGTTTCCATCTTTAAAATTTTCAAAAAAATCATTTGACTACTACGAAAAAATAGCTCAGCTATATCCAAATAAAACTTTCCTTTTTGGAACAATACTTGTTCAGGATGGAAAAATTTACGATATTAAAAATGAATATTTTCATTACGAAAATAAAAAAATTTATGTAAGTGAAAAATACTCGGAAAATATAAAATGCGACTTATATATTCTTGTAAAAAATAATTATTACACAATGAACGGAACTGAAGCTTTGATTGAAAATATTACAACGCACTCAGATTTTATCCTTATAAATTCCGTAATGATGGCAGATGAGAATATTTATGCAGGACAAAGTTTCGCTAAAAATAAAAACAATGAATTGGTTATGAAACTTCCGATATGTGAAGAAACCGTTTGCGAAATTGACTTTGAAAAAACAATTGATGAAGAATTTGAACAAATAGAAGAACAAGTCTATAAAGTTTTGAAATACGCATTAAGAGAATACATGGAAAATTGCGGATTTAAAAAAGTTATATTAGGGCTTTCGGGAGGAATAGATTCGGCATTAACTGCTGTACTTGCAAAAGACGCTATCGGAGCAGAAAATGTTCATTCTATTATGCTTCCATCAATGTATTCTTCTAAAGGAAGCATTGATGATTCGCTTAAACTCGTCGAAAATATCGGAATTTCAACCGAAGAAATTTCTATTACGCCTATGTTTAAATGTTTTATGGAAAATGTTACAAAAGAAAGTAAAGGAGATTTAGCAGAAGAAAATCTTCAATCAAGATTAAGAGGATTAATTTTAATGTTTAAATCTAATCGTGACGGATATCTTCTTCTTTCTACTGGAAATAAATCAGAAGTTGCAACAGGATATGGAACACTTTATGGCGACATGTGCGGAGGCTTAAATCTAATCGCAGATTTGACAAAAACTAATGTATATAAACTCTCAAACTGGATTAACCGCAATGCTGAAATTATTCCGCAAAATATCATAGAAAAAGCCCCCTCTGCGGAACTAAGACCAAATCAAAAAGATAGGGATTCTTTACCTGATTACGATGTACTTGATGATATTATTGAAATGTATTTTGAACAAGAATTATCACTCGACGATATTTATCTAAAATATGACAAAAATCTTGTTGATAACTTGATAAGAAAATTCTACCACAATGAATTTAAAAGACGTCAGGCTTGTTTAGGAATTAGACTTACGGAAAATGCTTTTTGCTCAAATATTAAGCTGCCTATAACATCAAAGGATTTTTAATATGGTCAAAATTATTCTTGCATCGGCATCTCCAAGACGAAAAGAAATTCTAAAAAATATGGGCTTAAACTATGAAATTACAAAGTCTCCGTTTATAGAAGAATTTGACCATGAACATTTCAGCTATAAAGCAATCGAAAATCTCGCATACGGAAAAGCAAAAGCCGTAAGTGATTTACAGAACGAAGAAGTTCTCGTAATAGGGGCAGATACTGTTGTTGTACTTGATAACAAAGTTTTAGGCAAGCCAAAAAATTTTGAAGAAGCAAAAGCCATGCTTAACATGCTATCAGGCAGACAACATATTGTTGTAACATCAATTTGCATTATTAATTCTAAAACTAATAACTTTGAAACAAATTCAACAACAAGTAAAGTTGAATTTAACAAATTAACAGAAAAAATGATTGAAGAGTATATAAACAAATTTTTGCCATACGACAAAGCAGGTTCGTACGGGATACAAGAATTGCCGAAAGAATTCGTACACAATATAGACGGAAGTTTAGAAAATATTATAGGATTATGTTCTAAGACATTGACGAACATGCTACAGAGTTTTATATAAAATTTAACTAACAATTAGTAATAATTATTAAATTAAATCGACAACGCTAACGCCGTCACCACCCTCAACAGATTCTCCCGGGCGATATTTTGACACATAAGGAGAAGTGCTGATATAATCCCTTACAGAAACTTTTAGTGCACCTGAGCCATGTCCATGAATAACATAGATTGGTGAAATATTATTTAAGCTTGCTTTATCTAAAAAGTTTTCTAAAAGTTCTAATGCATCTTGAACTCTATATCCCCTTAAATCAAGAGTATTAGATATCCCTTTATAATTATGTTCAAAAGAATTTATAACCTGCATTCTTAACTTAGGTTTTTTAGCCAAAGTTTTATCTAATCTTGCTAATCTTGAACCCTTAACTTTAGTTTTAATTTCGCCCATTAAAACTTCAACATTATCATTTTTATCAGGCAGACTTGTAATAATAACCGGTTGATTAATATCTTTAATCATTACGGTATCGCCAACTTTAATTTTGCTAAAATCAAGCATATCGTAACTTTCATTTACATCAGCCGCAGATACCTGAGATTTAAAACCATTTTCAATTTGAGAAATTTTGGTATAAGAACGACGAATAGAACTTTCATCTCTGTTATGTTTTACATCATCAAGAATAGTTCTCAATTCATTTTTCACAGTCGCCAATTCTGTATAGAATTTACGTTCAACATCTTTAATTGCACGTTTTTTATTACGATTAAGTTCACTGACTTTAATTTCATATTCTTCTTTCAATATTGCAGAATCTTTTTTAATAGTTTCGACTTCTCGTAAATTTCTGTCCAAACGCTGTTGAGTTTCAGCCAATTTCTCAATAATTACTACCGAACGACTTCTTCTCGTATCCAAAATATCTTTAGATTGTTTGATAATTTCTTTATCAACGCCTAAATTTTCTGCGATAAGCAAAGTATTACTAATTCCCGGACAGCCTATTATCAACTTGTAAGTAGGTTTTAATGTCTCTTTATCAAATTCTACACAAGCGTTTTTAAACAAATCTTTTTCATATTCAAGAGTTTTCAATTCGCCAAAGTGAGTAGTAACAATAGTAGTCACTCTTTTTTCATTCATTGCGGTTAATATTGTTTCAGCTAAAATAGCACCTTCTTGAGGGTCAGTACCTGCACAAATTTCATCAATAAGACATAAAGTTTTTTCATTACTTGTTTCCAACATCTCAATAATTTTTTTCAAATGTCCGGAAAAAGTCGATAAGCTTTGCATAATATTTTGAGAATCGCCAATATCAGCCAAAACCCTTTCAAAAGGATATATAACTGCATCAGCACAAGTAACAAACAATCCTGCTTTAACCATCAAAGTCAGCAAGCCTACAGTTTTTAGAGTAACTGTTTTACCACCAGTGTTACTACCTGTTATAATTAACGTATTATAGCCGTTTCCAATTTCAAAATCATTTGCAACAGTTTCTTTTACATTGCCGATTAATAACGGATGAATCATTTCAGTAAGCTTAATCATCGGAACATCAGATAAAACAGGTTCCACAGCCTTAACTTTAACTGCATAACGAGCTTTTGCAAAATGAAAATCAATTTCTGCTAACAACTTTTCATTATTTTCCAAAGCTTTAAAATTAGATTTAACTTTTTTAGTCAAATCCTTTAAAATTCTTATAATTTCTTCGTTAATTTTAGATTTGCATTCTCTAATTTTGTTATTTAAAGGAATTAACGAAGACGGCTCAATGTAAGCAGTTTTGCTTGTTGCAGAGTAATCATGAGTAATACCAGCCACTTTTCTTTTCGAATTCGCCATAACAGGGAAAACTACTCTATTATCTCTTAAAGTGTATATTTGTTCTTGCAGATGAACTGTAAACTGAGAATTTGACAATAATTCACTGATTTTAGCTTTTATTTCAGTTTCATAAGTTTTTAAAGTTTCATTTAATTTTTCCAAAGTCTGAGATGCTGACGGAACGACATTGTTATCAATATCAATTTTAGAGAATATTTCATCCTCAAGTTCTTTATCAGCAACAATAGCATCAGATAGAGACTTTAAAGCGGTATTATCGGCATGCTCTTTTATAAAATTTTTAATTAATCTCGCAGTTTTAAGAGATTTTGCAGCCTCCATAAGCTCAACTTCTTTTAGATAAGAATTAAGCTTATCCGCTGAAAAGTCAGAAATCGGAGCAACGAATTCAACAGGAATATCCAGAGCATTATCCAAAATAGCTTTGGCTTCCTTAGTATACAACAAATTCTTTTTAATTTTATCAATATCACTTTCAACATTCAAATCAAAGCATAACTGCTGACTTTGATGTAATCTTGCAAAATTCGATAATATATTTTTTACTTTATTAAATTCAAGTGATAATACACTTTGTTCTTCCAATTGTCCCATAATAATTCATTTATATAATAAAAACCCTACAATTGCAAGTAATAATAAAGTTTTATTTGTTTTGTTTAAGAAACAATTCAAGCGTATTTTTCATTAAAGATGCAATAGTCATAGGGCCGACACCGCCCGGAACAGGAGTAATGTAAGAAGCCGTATCTTTAACCTGTTCAAAATCAACATCACCCTCAAGTTTTCCCTCAGAATTTCTTATAATCCCGACATCTACAACGACTGCACTGTTTTTAACCATATCTTTCGTAACAATACGTTTGCCCGTAGCAGAAATTAATATATCAGCCGTTTTTGTTATTTCAGATAAATTTTTAGTTTTTGAGTGGCACATTGTAACAGTGGCATTTTCCTTTAAAAGCATTAGGGATAAAGGTTTTCCAACAATATTAGAACGTCCGATTACTACAGCATGTTTTCCTGAAATTTGAATATTGTTACGTTTTAAAAGAGTTATTATACCGGATGGCGTGCAAGGATATGCAAAAGGCGTTTTACCGCTTACAAGAGCACCCAAATTTTCAGGAGTAAAACCGTCAACATCTTTAATTGGCGAAATTTCTTTTATACATTCACTCTCATTTATATGAGCAGGAAGAGGCAGCTGCACCAATATGGCATTTATCTCATCATCAACATTTAATTCCCTTATTTTACTTTTTAATTCAAACTCCGTCACGTTTTCGGGTAAATTTATTACGGTTGATTTAATACCTAATCTTTCGCAAGTTTTATTTTTAGTGTTAACGTATATCTTGCTTGCAGGATTTTCGCCCGCAAGGATAACTGCAAGATGAGGTTTTTTAGAAAGTTTCTCAACCTCCAATTTTACTTCTTCCTGTATTTCTTTACCTAAAGCTTTTCCGTCCAATATCTGCATATAAATATTCCTTTTCTTACGGATTATTATAACTCAAATATAATAAAGCTTTAAACTTTTTAGAACATTACATAAATATGCAATAATAAAATACATTATTTATCCATAGTTTGAGGAAGATTTAATCTGTAATAAAATTGCTTGATAGCATCTTGAATAGGTTTAGATTCTCTGTCAATAGAGTTTTTCAATAAATGAGAATCAAACGGAACTACACCAAGAACTTCAAGTTCATATCTTCTCAAAAGTTCATAACACGTAGTAACTTCACGAGTACCGACTTTATTTAATACTACGCCCAATTGACCGCCGGCAGCATACTTTGAAGAAAACTCTTCTATACGTTTAGCTAAATGTGCCGATTCATCCGTAGGGTTTGCAACGATAATTGTCGTATCAAACTCAGTATCAACAAGCTGACTCAAATATTTTAAATCAAACTCACAGTCAAAAATAACTATATCATATCTGTCAATAACTTTCATAACTGCAGAATTAATTTGGTCAGTAATAGGGCATCTGCAATCTTTTGAAGCAACAAGCCATGAAACGATTATGTCAACATTTTCATCAAGATTAACAATAATATCCTCCATCGCCCACTCAACATATTCCTGTTTGCTCATATCATCAGGAATACCCGTCTTATATTCGTGCTTACCTGAACGAATACCATAAATAGTATTTCTTATATCCTTACCAAAACTATGTCCCAATTCGCCTGATAAGTCATTATCAAACAAAAGAATAGATTTGTCAGGAAAATATTCCTGAAATATTCTCAAAAAAGATTTTGTAATTGTAGTTTTACCGCTGCCGCTTTTACCTGTGATTGCTAATTTTACTGTCAAGTTAACCTTCCTTTATTTATTATTAATTTTATTGCTGTCAAATCTATTTTCTAAGAGTTTTTGATAAATTATTTGTTAAAACCATAGCTTTTTCCGCAAGTTTAGACGACAATACCGCAGCACCGCATGATGGAGTTATCAGAGAATTTTGTTTTATAAAACTCTTGTCCAATCCGCTCAAAGCCAATTTTTCAACTAAGTCATTAAATCTATCCGCTAATGATATAACGGTTTCTGTTTCAAGAGCATTTTCATTAAGAGTAGGAACTAATCCCCATGCAATTTTTCCGCCATTTTTTAAAAAGTCTGCTACATTTTTAGAAAATAGCAAAAAATGCTCCGAATGGTTATATGCATCAAAATTTATAATATCACAGCCTGTTTTTATCAAATTACCCCAATCACATCTGCCGCAGCAATGAACAGCAGAAATTCCGCCATGAGCTTTGATTATGTCAGAAATAGATTTAATTTGTTCAACAGGCTCGTCAGGAGAAATTGTTACATATGCAGAGGTTCTTAATTGAGACAAAGACGGCTCATCAAGAAAAATTATCGGAGTCGTTTTAGGAGAAACTCGTTTTATTTCTCTTATCTGCCATAAAGCCTTAAGAGTAAGAACCTTTGTTATAACCTCTCTTAATGTTACATCATAGTAAACACTTCTGCCTGATTTATCAGTCATTGAAGTAGAAAGTGTAAATGGCCCGATTATTTGTCCCTTAGCAAATTTAGGTTTTGTATTTTCTACAAAATTTAAAAAATATGAAAAAGTTCCTGAATAATTTTTGCTTATCGCATATTTATCAAGAACTGTCATATTATTATTTAAAATAATATCTTCCCAATCAAGAAATAATTGTTCCAATTCTTGAATATACGAGTTTTTTTCCATATTAAAAAATGGTTTATCATTTTCATAGTCAAAATCATAAGCAGGCATATTCTCCAAAAATTGAACCATCATATTTTCATTTTTATTCATTTTAGAAAGCTGAGGCCAAAAAGGTATATCCTTAAAATTTTCTTTAACAAGAGACATTGCCTCATCAACATTCTGATGAGGCAATGAACCAATTGCCATACATAATAATGATAAACTACCTTTATCAGTCATTATTCTTGAGTTTCTTCAACCGGTGTTTCTTCTTCTATTTCTTCTTTTACAACTTCTGATGCAGTAACAACAACAGCCAATTCTGTCTTAACTTTTGAAGTTAATTTAATTAGCATAGTGTATTCACCGATTTTGTTAATAGGAGCATTTAAAGAAACTGATTTTCTGTCAACTTCAATACCAGCTTTGTTAAGTAATTCTTCGCATAATTTTTTAGTTGTAATTGTACCGAACAATTTGCCTGATTCACCTGCTTTTGCAGACAATTCAATTTTACCGAATTCTTGAATTTTAGCAGCTTTTTCTTCAGCTTCTTTATGTAATTTTTCTTGTTTAGCTTGTAATCTTGCTAAATTTTGTTCTCTATTTTTCAATGCACCTTCTGTTGCGATTTCAGCATAATTTTGAGGTAGTAAATAATTTCTTGCATAACCGTCTTTTACTGTTACTAAATCGCCTTGTTCACCTAAATTTTGAACTTCTTTTTTCAATATAACTTGCATAAAAATTCTCCTTTTTATCTCATTTTTCTTTATCGTATTAAAAACAATATTCTTTGTCCAGTTTTAATTTTAAATTTTAACATCTGTTACATCTATAATGGCAACATTTTCTATATGATAAGAGTGTACAAACATATCAAAAGGCTGAACACTTTCGACTTTAGCACCTTTTTTAATTAAATATTTCAAATCTCTAAACAGAGTTGCAGGATTACAGCTTACATAAATTATTTTATTACTTGTAAGTTTTAATGCATTTTCAAGACTTTTTTCACTGCAGCCACGTCTTGGCGGATCAAGAACTGTTACTGTAAATTGTCTTTTTTCTTTCTTGAAAAATTTTTCCGCATCCTCGCAATGCATTTCCATATTACTAATATTATTTAATTTTAAGAGTTTTTTACCAAGGTCAACAGAAGATCTGTTTTCTTCAATACTTACAACTTTTTTTGCTATATCGCTCAAAATTATACCAAAAGCCCCAACCCCTGCATAAGCATCCAAAATCATCGGAGCCGCAAAATTTTCTTTTACATAGTCCCTAACGTATCTAAAAATATTTTCCGCACTTTTCGGATTCACCTGAAAAAATGTGTTTGTACCTATTTTAAAGGTTTTATCTAAAATCTTTTCTTCAATATATTCGCTTCCCTCAAGACAAATTGTTTTTTCACTCAAAATAACGTTTGTTTTTTTAGGATTAATATTAATGCAAACACCTTTTACAGAATTGAAGTTCGTCATCAAAGCCTTTGCAAAATATTTATATTTTTCCCCAAAAACTTTTGAATTTATAACAAGCGTAACCAAATACTGATTTAAAGTAGATGAACGGATAACAATGTGTTTTAATTCGCCATAATGCTTATCTTCGTCATAACCTTTTATATTATAATTTTTCGCCTCATTTCTGATAAAATCAATAATTTTATCAGAAGTTTCCGTTTGAATTGGACAATATTTTATGTTTATCAATTCATGGCTTTTAGGTTTAAAATATCCTGCGAGAAGTCTTTTGGAAACCTTTGTTTCTCTGACAGGAACTTGAACCTTATGTCTAAAAGCCTTTATTTCAGGACTTTTAATTGGCATTTTGATTTCTAATTCATAATCAGGAAGAATACTTTTTTTAGTATCTTCAACAATTTGTTTTTTTAGTTCAACCTGATAGTCATAATCAATAAACTGAATTTGGCAAGAACCACAAACTTTCTGCATAGGACACATTGGTTTTATTCTATGTTTAGAGGGTTCTACAATTTCAAGTATAACAGCTTCGGCAAAAGATTTTGTCAGGTGCGTAATTTTGCATTTTAAAGTATCACCTGGACACGCATTTTCCACAAACACGACAAATCCGTTATAACGGCAAATCCCTTTACCCTCGGAAGAAATTTTTTCAACTTTTAAAATTAACTCGTCATTAATATTCATAAGAGAATTTTAACGCAAAAAAAAGAAACTTTACACAAATGAGATTTTGTTGCCTGCGTAAACTCGCAGGTGGGTGACCGCCTTGACTAATCCGTTTCCCGCTGGCGATTATTAATCGGCGGGTATACTTCACCGTCATTAGAGCTTTGTCTCCCGATAATTAAAAATGTAGGAACAAAATAATCATCTATGTAAAGCTATTTATATTATGACACATGTTTTATACGACTTCAACCCCAATTGTTACTTATCTTTATTATTGTCCAAAGATTTCAAAACTTCATAAATTTCTATTTCAAAATCTTTAATAGAAGTATTATTGTGGATAATATAATCTACTTTCGACGCCTTTTCATCTTGAGGCATTTGACTGTTAATTCTAAGCCGTGCCTGTTCTTCCGTTAAATCATTTCTTATCATCAACCTTTGAAGTCTTATATCGTCATTCGCATAAACAAGTATTGACTTATCAAACATATCGTCAAACTTTGCCTCAAAAAGCAGCGGAACAGAAACAAAAATAATATCAGCAGTACCTGAAAAATTAAATATTTTATTTATTTCTTTTCTTACTTCAGGATGGATTATATCCTCTAAAACTTTTTTCAATTCAGGTTTTGCAAAAACAATGTTACCCAATTTTTCTCTTGAAATTTCACCTCTATGGTTGGTTATATCGTAATCCTTAAAGGCCTCTCTTACCTCAACGGAAGTCGCAAGAATTGTATGTGCTATAGAATCTGTATCATAAACAGGATAACCGTTTGAAGAAAGAACCGTTTCCACAAAAGTTTTACCTGATGCAATATTACCTGTAATAGCTACTTTAAGCATTTGCTCTACCTTTCAAAAAATCTTGCAATTCTCGTATTGCCTTTGGTTTTAAAACTTTAACTTCACCACGTCTTAAGCCGTCCAATTTTATAGTGGCATGCTGAATTCTTTTTAAAATTTCAACTTCATAACCGACTTTTTCAAACATTTTTCTTATTTGTCTGTTCATTCCCTGCATCAAAGTTATTTGCATAAACGTATTTTTGTTTGTTTGTTCAAGGATTATAATATCAGCATAAGCAATCTTACCATCCTCAATTTCGATACCCTGAGCAAGCTTTTCAAACGCACTGTCGGAAACTTTTCCTTTAACTGTTACATGATAAACTTTAGGAACTTTCAATGACGGGTGAGTTAACGCATTTATCATACTACCGTCATTTGTAAGTATCAACAAGCCGGTAGAATCCTTATCCAATCTTCCGACAGGTTTAAGATGGTGCAATTCTTTCGGAAGAATATCATAAATAGTTTTTCTACCCTTTTCGTCATCCATTGTAGTAATATAGCCTGCAGGCTTATTAAATTTATAATACTGCAAGTTCATAGGATGAATTAAATGGTCATCAATATAAACTTTATCTTTTACCCTAACCTGAAAACTCATATCGGTAATAACTTTACCGTTAACTTTGACCTGCCCGTTTTGAATAAATTCATCGGCCTTACGTCTTGAACAAATGTTTGCCTGGGCGATATAACGATTTAAACGCATTTTTCCTCCGCATATTTTTCACAAATCGATTTTAAAATTTCGGGCATTTTTCTGTACAATTTTCCGTCACCTGATACGGGAACAACATCCACAACAGCTTCAATATAAGTAACACCTGTTTCTTTATTGTAAATTCGCTGATTAAAAGTCATTTTAATTTTTGAATACTCAACGAACTTTGTTTCAATAACCATAATATCGCCCAATTTTGCAGGAGATTTGTATTTAACACTTATACCTGTCAACGGTAAAACGAGGTTATTTTCCTGACATTTGACCAAATCAAGTCCCACATCGTCGCAAAAATACATTCTGCCTATCTCCAGCCAACGTAAATATGAACCATGCCAGACAACACCATACGCATCAGTATCGCAATATGAAACTTTTTGCTCAAATCTGTTTTCCATAACGAAATTATATCATGAAGAAAAATTTTACTTAATTTCTTTTTGGAGAGTTTCACATTCAGATTGAGCAAACAATTTAGAATTATGTAAAGATTTTTTAAGACAAGTAGCAAAAAAATTTATCAGCCATTTTATATAAACACAAAGAAGGGAAATTTATGTTTAAAATAGGGCCAAAATTACATACTCAACACTGCTGCTGCGATGAGGCATGTTCATGTCATAAACCACAACCACATACGCACCAACACTGCACATGCTGTTGCTGTCATGAAGAGCCGAAAGCAGACAAATTTGAGAAAACTCAAGTTGATAAACCGTCATTAAAGAAAGCATTACCGCTTGGTGCAGCGGCGGGACTTGCAAGTGCGGGACTTGTGATGATTGCAAGTAATATAGTTGCAAAAGCAGCACAAAGCAAGCCTATTACATCAGCTATTGCAGCAGGAGTAGGATTGGGAGTTGCAACAGGTGTTATAAACGGAACTCTTGCTAACGCCGCATCTAAACAGGCAGCTCAAGAGCAAAAACAAGTTATTATTGCATAAACATTAATAAAACAAATTTAAGAGAGAAAAAAGGCCTTTCTAACGAAAGGCCTTTTTTAATTTCTATACGTGCAGCCATGATATCCGTAATAAAATCAAATGCCCCTACATTAAATCAATCATGACTTTTTGTCTTATTTTTTACAGAAATTTTTATAATGTTCATTGTAAAAATCTTCAAATCTATCTTCTAATATAGCCTCTCTCGCTTTTTGAGAAAAATCTATCAAGAAATGCAGATTATGAATGGAAAGCAAAGTCTGTGCCGTTGACTCACCGCATCTGTAAAGATGTCTAATATAAGCCTTTGAATGATTTTGACATGCATAGCAATCACATGTTTCGTCTAACGAAGTTTTATCATCCGCAAACTGAGCATTTTTAATATTTTTCTTACCATTATAAGTAAAAAATGACCCGTGTCTGGCATTTCTTGTAGGAAGAACACAGTCAAACATATCTATGCCTCTTTTTATTCCGTCAAGCAAATCTTCAGGAGTTCCAACCCCCATAAGATATCTCGGCTTATTATCAGGTAAAAGAGGTGCCGTAAATTCTACAAAATGGTTCATAACCTCTTTTGATTCACCTACACTTAAACCTCCTATTGCATAACCAACAGACTCAAATGTAGAAATGACTTTCGCACTTTCCTGTCTTAAATCATCAAAAAATGCACCTTGAACTATCGGGAACAAAGCCTGTTTAGGATTTGTTTTAGAATGATAGCATCTTTCAAGCCAGCGATGAGTTCGTTCCATAGCAAGTTTTGCCTGCTCATACGTACACGGATATGGAGAACATTCATCAAATGCCATAATAATATCAGCTCCGATATCCTGCTGGATTCCCATTGATATTTCAGGCGAAATAAAATGCTCTTTTCCGTCTTTAGGGTCTCTGAAATGAACTCCGTCTTCAGTTATTTTTCTCAAATCTGCAAGAGAAAATACCTGAAATCCGCCTGAATCAGTTAAGACAGGTTTATCCCAATTCATCCAGCCATGTATTCCGCCAAATTCTTTTATTCTCTTTGTTCCCGCTCTCAAATATAAGTGATATGAATTAGCAAGAATAATCTGTGCCTTTGTTTCATACAAATGATGATTTGTAAGCATTTTTACAGAGGAATTTGTTCCGACAGGCATAAATATCGGAGTTTTAATTTCTCCATGCGGGGTTTTTAAAACTCCGGCTCTTGCTCCTGTTTTAGCGTCAACATGCGTTAATTCATAACTAAAATAATCTTTTTCACTACTTTTGTCCATCTAAAACAATTTCCATCATAGTTTTCCAGTTAGTACATAATTCTTTGTCTACATCAAAGTAGATTTTTGCTTCTCTTTCTGCTGAAGCAACAGAATCAGACGCATGAACGCAATTACATTTCATTATTGGTGAAAAGTCAGCTCTTATAGAGCCAACATCAGCGTTAGCAGGATTTGTAACACCTAAAATATGTCTCACTTCACTAACTGCATTTATCCCCTCAACAACCATCGCAACAATTGGTGCAGAAGTTATAAATTTTACTAATCCCTCATAAAAAGGTTTTCCGTAGTGTTCTTCATAATGTTTTGCAGCTTGCTCCTGAGAAACTTCAAGCATTTTCATTGCAATAATCTTAAAACCTTTTTCTTCAAATCTTGTTATAATCTTACCCATTAACCCCCTTTGCACAGCATCAGGCTTAATAGCAACAAATGTTCTTTCTGTATCTGTCATATTTTTGTCTCCTCTTTTGATATTTTTACTTAGATTTAATCATAAAAAAATTTTTTTTTAAATAAAATGTTGACTTTTAAAAATTTATCCTTAAACAAAACATGTTGGCAAATGATTAAAGGAGTATATGATGATTTTTGATTTTTTATTTAACGCACACCAATGTAAACACGAAAAAGTTGATCCTGCATTAGATTTGGAATATTGTCCTGATTGCGGAGAATTAATTGAAAATCAATGGTTTATAACAAGATGTGCATGCTGCGGAGTAAAGCATAAAAGTATAGTTAAAAACGGTAAAATTGTACCGGTTGATAATTTCTGCCACAATTGCGGTTCAAATGAATATGTTGTAGAAAGATTACCACAAATTAATTTCTTTGACATAAATTTTGCCGTAGTTGTTAAAAAAGTATTCTGTTCAAAACATCAAGAAAGCTATACACAAAGCTGGGTTGATGCTAAACAAGAATGCGACATACAAAAATTGCTGCCACAATCCCTATAATATCAGCAATAATGCCAGTTGCTAAAGCATATCTGAATTTTTTGATACCGACAGACCCAAAATAAACAGCAAGTACATAAAAAGTAGTTTCACTACTACCTACCATTACAGCGGCAAGTTTTGTTGCATAAGAATCAGGCCCGAGATTGTGTGCAATATCGGAAAATACACCCAATGCTGCAGAACCTGATAAAGAGCGTACTATCATTATAGGTAAAACCTCAACGGGAACTTTAAAATATTCAAATATACCGCTAAATAATGTCCCGATGTATTCAATAAAACCCGATGCTCTTAACATAGATATTGAAACTATTATTGCAACTAAATAAGGTATTATATTTATGCTTACTTTAAACCCGTCTTTTGCACCATCTGTAAAAACTTCATAAACAGGAACTTTTTTTATTAATCCAACAGTTAATATAGTCAAAATTATAAGAGGCAAAATCCATAAAGAAACAAGGTTTATAAAAGAAACCACTATTGAGCCCTCCATAACTTTTTAAATATCAATGCAACAATAATTGCCGAAACAAACGCAATTGAAGTAACAACTAAAACGGGAAGAATAATGTCCGTAGGATTTTTATATCCGACAGAAACCAAAACAGCAATAACCGTTGCAGGAACTATCTGAAACCCCGCCGTATTCATTGCCAAAAACATACACATAGCATCTGATGCAGAACTTTTATCTTTATTTACTTCCTGCATTTCCTGCATAGCTTTTATTCCGATTGGCGTTGCAGCATTTGAAAGGCCTAAAGCATTTGCCGTAAAATTCATTGCGATATCGCCTATTGCATCATTGTTCGATTTAATATCTCTGAATAATACCTTAGTTATCGGCATAAGAATTTTTGCTAAAATTTTAACAAGCCCGCATTCCTGTGCTATCTTCATAATACCAAGCCAAAAAGCCATTATGCCTATCAAAGAAAATGCAACTTTTACACTCAACTCCGCACCGGAAAGAATTGCATTTACAACATCACTCAATTTGCCTGTTACAGCACCAAAAATTATTGATAATAATATTAAACAATAGAAAATATAATTCATTTTTGCATTTTATCATTTTTTTTTATAAGTTGCAAAATTCTTAATAATTAAGTTTTTCCAAAATACCTATTGTAATGTACTATTTTAGTTAAACAATTCCACAAGATAGCCAAACCCATTTTAGTAAGCTCAATACATATACATTAAAATGCCAAGCAAATTTTTTATAGCCAATAAAAATCCAAAAACACCTATAGATACAATATGTTAATTAATTTGCATAAAAATCAAATCACATGATATCATTCATGTATGGAAGCAGTAGAAAAAGGTATTGATTTACTACAACTTAATCTTACAGGAATGAGAGTAATAATCTTATTCTCATTATTGTTAGAATCACCTAAAACAATAGACGAAATCAATTCCGAATATGAGCAAAGTCCGCTTATACGTGAAAAAGTGTCTCCTGATACTATCAGAAATGATATAAATTCTTTAAGAGATGCAGGATGCGTTATATCACGGACAACTAAATCAAATAATAAATATGCTCTGCTCAAACATCCTTTTGAACTTAATTTGAACGAGTCTGAAATAAAGTCTTTAAAAAAAATTTATAACAAAATATATACAACTTTGTCATTCAATGAGTTGTTTTCATTTGACGAATTTTTCCAAAACATTATTTCATATACAAAAGATGAACAATTAAAAGAAGAAATTGCAGGTATATCAAGATTATCAGGTATTGACAGAAACATATTAAAAGACCTGATAAAATATTCAAAATCAAAAAATCAAATCAAAATTTTATACGTATCTCAAAACGGACAAATTAAAGAACATAATCTTATCGCTGAAAAAGTAGGTTTCAGACACGATAAACTCTATCTTTTTTGCATAGATTTAGATTACAATAAAAATGCATTTTACCATGTATCAAAAATTGTGAATGTTCTTGAAATAAAGTTAAAAGCAGAAAAGAAAGACTTCCAAAAATTTAAAGCTAAATATAAACTCCTAAACATAAGTCAAGAAAATTATGCCTTTTCGGACAATGAAAAATTAGTAGGCCTTTCGGGAAACGACCTTATTATAGAGGCAGAAACAGAAAATGATTTTATAATGATGCAAAATATATTGGGTTTTGGAAAAAATTGCGAGGTTCTAGAGCCTCTTGAGTTTAGAAATAAAATAATTTCGACAATAAAAGCAATAAGAAGGATGTACGACAATGAAAAATAGAAAAAGTGCCGCTTCATTTGCGTCATACAGATTATTTAAGCTTTTGCTATTTTTATCGGAACATAAAGCTACCGTTAAAGATATTATTTCTTATTTGGAAGATATTGACCCGGAAAGTAAAACTTATTCTCATATAACTATTTATAAATACTTAAATAGCTTAAAGGCAATGAATATAGTTCTGGAACGGGATAATGAAAATCAATATTTTATTGAAAATATACCGTTTAAACTAAATCTTTCAAAATCTGCACTGTCTTCTCTAAAATATCTTTCAGAATATTCTAAGTACATTGAAGAAGAAAGAGTAAAAAAAGATATAAAAAATATATTGCTAATTATTCAAAGACATCTGAACGAAAAACAATACAAGTATTTTAACGAGTTAAATATAAACGATATAAAACTTCCGAGAATATATAGCGAAAATGAAAAAGAATTAATTAAGAATTTTGAAAAATTCATAAAACTGGATTCAAAAATCTGTGTTTCGTTTAAAGAAAATAGAAACACAATTAAACGAATTATAGTAACACCCGTGGACATTGAATACAAAGAAAATAACGTATATTTCATAGTTTCAGATATAACAAAGGCTCAGAATATATCTATAGAACTTGAAAAAATAATTGAAATAGAACAAACTCCTCAAAAATCAATAAAAAATACAATACCGATAACAGTAATATTTAAAATAAAAGGGCGATTAAAAAATCGTTATATATTAAAAAAGTATGAAAAATACGGAGAAATAACAGAAACGGAAGCTTTTGTAATAAACAGAGGAGAAGACAAAGACAAACTTATAAAAAGATTAATCGGATATACCAATTTGTGCGAAATAGTATCACCACAAGCTTATAAAAATGACATGATAGAAGAACTTGATACTATGCTTAAAAATTACGAATAAGTATTTGGCAGTTTAATTTGCATATAATGTTCAAAATATTTTCCGAGAAAATTAAGACAAATGGCATGACAAAAAGGGTTGCATTTTTAATATTTTATGATAACTTAGAAATATAGATTAAATAGAATTTGGGCTAGTGGCGCAGTGGTTAGCGCAGCGGACTCATAATCCGTTGGTCGTAGGTTCGAACCCTACCTGGCCCATTTTTTATTGCAAAGTTTATATTATTAAAAAGGATATGCTCTTATTGCATATCCTTTTTTAATTTTTTGTTAGGTTGGAAGTTTGGGTATTTTATTTTGGGTATTTTTGTTAGGTTTTTCAGGTTAATTTTGAAGCAGGATATTTGGGTGTATATATCCTATT
>JAFVDH010000033.1 GCA_017478515.1 bacterium | reverse complement strand
ATTTTGAAATGTCCTCAAATGTCAAATAATTGTTTTACCCGTGCAATTTAGTAAAATCGGGGGAATGCAGGCTATGACTACAAATAAAATTAAAAATTTGTGGAAATTAATAGGAAAATAAGTGACAATAAAGTGACATTTCGTCCCATTTGGTAACGCATAAAAAGATTTTTTCCGACCGCCCAAACTCAAACACACCCTAAACTTTGTCGAATAATCTTTTTAATCGTTCAAATAAAATGTCCTGTTAAACTATACTATCAACGTGATGCAAAATTCACTGATAAATTAACATTAGAATTAGATTGTATTGATAAAGACGAATTAAGGCGGGACGGCTAAAGCCGTCCCGCCTTAATTCGGAGAAGATGGGATTCGAACCCATGATACAGATTGCTCCATATAACACCTTAGCAGGGTGCCGCCTTCAGCCAACTCGGCCACTTCTCCACTCTATTTATTTGTCATGTCTATATACTATCATAAACTTTTATTTTTTGTCCATTCTTAATTTTTATTAATATACAAAATTTTATAAATCTTATATTTATAGTATTATTTTCTTATGAATTTAGATTCTTATATTGATAATCTTTTATCTCCTATCGCTGACAAAATTTCAGGAGTAATATTTTCTTCAGTAACTATAAAGGGTGTTGAAGTTCAATTTCTTATTGCTCTTTTAATGTTTGCAGCAATCTATTTTACTTTCAGATTAAGATTTATAGGCTTTTGGGGATTTAAACATGCAATAAGGCTTATTGCCCACAAATTTGAGCATAAGGATTTAATCCAGAGAAAGAAAAAAGGCGAAGTATCATCGTTTCAAGCTTTAAGCGCAACGATTTCATCTTCTGCAGGAATAGGTAATGTTGCAGGTTCTGCCGCTGCAGTTTCTATCGGAGGGCCGGGGGTTATATTTTGGATGGTTATTGCAGGGTTTTTCTCAATGGCTCTTAAATTTTCGGAAGTCCTTTTAGGCGTAAAGCTTAGAGAAGTTTATCCTGACGGTTCTACTGCCGGAGGCCCTATGTATTACATTTCTAAAGGGTTAAAAGGTAAAATTCTTGGTAAAATTGCACCTTATCTTGGTAAAATTTATGCTTTTTGTTCAGTTCTTGCCGTTATTGGCGGGTGGAATTTATTTCAAATAAACGCTATGACAACTCAAATTACTGAAGTTACTGGCGGAATTTCAAGTATTTTTTATAATAATAGTTGGATAATAGGTTTGATTGTTGCAGTCATTACATGGATTACAATCATCGGTGGAATAAAGTCAATCGGTAGCTTTACGGAAAAAGTTACACCATTAATGTGTGCTTTTTACTTGACAAGCATATTCATAATATGTGTTATAAATATTCACAATCTTCCTCATACAGTAAAAATAATATTAACGGAAGCTTTTCATCCAAAAGCAGTTGCGGGAGGAATGTTTGCCTGCATGTTGTGGGGATTTAGACGTGCAATGTTTGCTAACGAAGCCGGCTTGGGCACTGCACCTACGGCATTTGCAGCAGTTAAAACCTCTAAACCGGTTGCACAAGCTTTCATTGCTATGCTCCAACCTTTTGTTGACACTTGTATTGTTGGAGTTTCGACGGCATTTGTTATTGTGATTTCAGGAGAATATTTAAATGTTCATGGGGTTGCAGGGATTGAATTAACATCCAAGGCATTTGCCGCAGCTTTTAGCTTTTTCCCAATTCTTTTAACCATAATGGCAAGTTTTTTTGTTATGGGGACAATGCTTTGCGGTTCTTACTACGGCTTACAGGGATGGCATTTTTTAGTTGGAGAGTCAAAATTTAAAACAGGATTTTTTCAACTGCTTTATTGTATTTGCATCGTAATCGGTTCTGCTATGAACTTCAAAAGCATAATTAACCTTTCTGATGCAGTAACACTATTTATGGCTGTCCCAAATCTGTTTGCATTATTTATTCTTTCCAACGTTGTGATAAAAGAAGTTAAAAGATACTGTAAAAAATATGATGTCGGACTATTCAGCGAAATAAAAGATGAACCTTACGACGAAGCAACAGATGTTGAATAATTTTACTTTGTTTTAAAATTATCGCAAATCAAATCTTTTTTTCTAAAAATATCTTTTACTTTCTCCGTAACAGGATTTTTCTCCATTTCTTCAAGTTCTTTTTTCATTATTGCTTTTTCAAGGACAACTTTATTGTAGATTGAAGAACATGTTTCGGATTTATCGACATGAAGTTTTAATTTTGCCAACTGTTTTTCTTTTTCTTTAATAGCCTTTTTTAAATCTTTTTTCTTTAATTCTTTTTTGTTCATATTATTAGAATAAACTTTTAAATACTAATTTCAATCAATCTTTTAGTGTATTTAGATAAAAACAAGCCTACCTAAAAAGTTGATTTTTTAAAATTTTAATTTACATTCTTAATAATTATTTAAAATTATTATACATAGTTTCATAGATTTGATAGAATAAAATATATCGATATAAATAGCACATAGGAAGAGAAATATAACATGGCAGATTTTAATGTTGAAAGACTAACCGAAAAGCTGTCTCAAATCGGAGATATACTTGACGGAATAAAGACCCAAAACGCACTTAACATAGGAGATACTAACAGAACACTAAGTTCTGTTACAGAAAAACTTGCAAAATTAGATGACCTTTCAACAGATGAATGTTCAACACTAATAACTTCGCTTATCGGAGAATTAAAGAAAAACTTAGACGACAAATATTCTCTTCTTAATATAAAATTTACGGAAATAGAATCTCAGTTTAAAAACTTAGTAAGATTAAACGAAAACAACATAGAGCAAAACCAGATAAAAGATTTGTTTGATATCATATCAACAAACTTGAACGTATTTTCAAAACAAGTTATGTCTCAAGGTGACATCTTAAACGAAATCACGTTAAGAATAGAATCTTTGAGAATGGAATCTTCTCAAAACAGAGAATTCGGTAAATCAATATCAATAATAAAATCTGACATAGAAAAATTTAATAACGGCTTTGAAAGTATCATAATAAACATTAATTCAAGCTTTGAAAAAGTAACGGAAGAACTAAAGAAACAAAGCATAGATGATTTGCAAAATAAAGTAGAAGATATGAAAATGACAATGAATGCTGTCATTTCAACAGTGCAAATCTTTGACCAAAAGAATAAATATCTTGAAGAACTGCTAAATTCAATAACAACAAAAGAAGACATTGAACAGGCAAAAGAAACGATGTACGCCATTATAGAACAAAACAAAAATTTGGCGGAAAGCGTAAATAATCTTGCAAGCGTAAGCGATTATGACGGATTAATAGCCCAACTAAATGATTCTAAAGGATTGATAGAACAAGCTAATAATAAACTTGTGGAAGATTTATTAAAGCTCGAAAGTGCAGTAAGAAACATTCTTTCGCAAGAAGACTTTGAAGCCTTTAAAAAAGATTTAGGAAAACTAATCTACGAAGTTATTGAATCAACAAACGTAGTAAGAGGAGAAGTCTTAGGTACAACATCGGAAATAAGAAACCTTATTACCGTAATGAATTCGCTTGATTTTAAGACAATATTTAATAAAGTTTTAAATAATCTTACGAGCATAGAAAGTAACATAAAGACAACAATATACGAAGTAATAAACAAAATAACACAAGAATCTGAGGGCTTAAACACAAGACTATCAGCGGATTTAAACGGAAAATTCGATATATTAAACGACAATATTTCTAAAATCCCGGGCTATACAACAGAAAAACTCGAACTATCATTAAACGACTTGTCTAATAAAATGGCAATGATTCAATCGGACGTAAAAGAGGCAAACAATTTATATACAGAAAGTTTTTCAACAAAATATGACGTACTTGCAGATAAATTAAACACTACAAATATAGCACTTGATACCATTTCAAGCCTTGGAATAAGTTCGTTAAAATTTAATATAGAAGACTTGAGCCAAAAATTGGAACAGGCAAAAGATTATTTGTCTGAAAACGCACAGGACAACTATAACGAACTTTTAGATAAAATGAAAACCCTTGCAAAAGGGATAGAGCTTTTGGATGATAAAATTTCAAAGCCGAATAACGATGCGATAGAAATAGTACTTACAAAAGTAGCTGAACTGACAAGAAAAGTAGAAGATTTTAATATAAATATAGAAAAAGTTGAGTTTGCGGAAAATATTAACCGACTAAAAGAAGTCCTAAACTTTATGCCTGAAATCATAAAAGAAAGCATAAAAAAAGACTTTACAACAACAATCGAAACAGATATTTCGACAAGATTAGACGATTTGGAAAATCTAATGTCGAATATCACAACAGAATATTCAAATTCACTAACTGATTTTAAAACAAAAGTATCTGACTCTATCGATATAATTAAAGAAAACACCGAAACAAGCGATATCAAATTAAATAATACCGTATTTGAAATCAATGCAATGAAAGCAGAAATCCAAAAGATATACGTAGAGCTGACAAAAATGACGGAAGAACAAAGCCAACGCTTTGTTGACATACAGGATAATGCCGTAAACAGAATAGAAGAAGTAATTAACGGATTTTCATCATTATCGCACAGCGTAGAGGAAAATAATACCCAAAAAGTAGAAATAGATTTTAAAGCACTTGACGAGAAATTAGAAAATTTCATATCAAGCATTCAAAATAAAATAGCCCCTCAACCTATGCAGTTTTCTGATGAAGAAACCGATACTCAAGAATTAACAGATGATGCATATTTAAGAATTGAAGCAAAATTAAACAAAATAAAAGATCAACTAAACTTCAATTCAATGAACTATTTTGAAACAGCAAAAGACAATATGAACACCATATTGGAAGAAATTGAGCCGATAAAAGCAAGATTAAAAACATTTGCCGATGAAGATTATCAAACCTTGATGAATGATTTCAAAATTCAGCTCGAATACTTTACCAACAAGTTAAAATCATTGTTCGTAGAAGTAGAGGGAACAGGAAATACAAATGTTTTGGATAACCTTTTCGCAGGACTTGCATCCCTAAACGGAAAAATGGAAGCCCTTGAAAACGGATTAAATGAATTAATGCAAAACGGAGTAACCTCAACAAGCCCGCACACCGCACAACCGCAAGCAAACATAAATATCGACGATACAAATATAACAAACCTTGCAGAAACATTAAAAACTCTTTCTGCCTCAAGTATAGTCGAACTTAAAAACGGCATGGAGGGTTTGAATAAAAAGCTTGATTTATTAACAGCACAAGAAAAAGAATTAGATTTTCTATCGCCGGAAAAAGGTCTTGAACAACTTGCAAAACTAAATGAAATTATAAGCGTAGAAAAGCTAAATGCATTAAATAAATTAAACTTATTGGACAAGTTAGAAACCTTAAGCGTGCTGGATAACATAGATAAAATTCCGCAAATAAACACGTTTTTGGACTTGCAAAACCAATTAAGAGAAATAATTATAGCCTTAGACCAAAAGATAAATGCGTTCTATAAAAATATGGAGGGCATAGACAGACTGTCTTCAGAAATAAAAGAAAGCTTTGAAACATCAAAAGAAGATATGTTGAAAAGCGTTATCGGCGTATTTGAGCAAATATCGTTTGTTGAAGAAGCCGAAGACATAAAAGATTTTATAGACGGAAACGTCATAAGCGAATTAAAAACCGTATCAGAAAATTTAGCAGAAAATGCTAAAGAAATAAAGGGTTTAAAACACGTAATCAATTCAAGCAACCCACTTGAATACTCTGAATTAGAGGGAGATTTTAATAATATTCAGCTTGCATTTGAAAAATTAAAGCTTGAAGATATCGCACCGATATATGAGGGACTAAATGCAATAAAAGAAGAAGGTCTAAACTCAATAAGAGAACAGATAAACATTCTTAAATCAGGTTCTAATCAAAATATTGATTATACATATTCTTTGCAAGATGTAGAATCCGATATTGCAAAATTAAGAATGACTTTAAATGAATTACAAAAAGATGAAAAACTTGATGCTGTATCTCAAAATATTGAACAACTTGTAAACTTTTTGGACGGATTAAGATTTGACTTTACAAGAGAAGATTTGGGCAATATGCATCATCATATAGCTAAAATGACAGACGAAATAACCGATTTATCAGCAAGAACAAATAAGCTTATTCTTACATCGGAAGATTCAAGAAGTGATATAAAAAATACCGTATTAAGATTTGAACAATTCTTAAACCAAATTTACGGAAACATAAAACCAATAGCAGATATGAATTTATCGCTAAAAATAGAGACACTAACGTCAATAATAGACCGAATTTCAAAAATAACAGAAACACATGCAAGAATAATAAATAATATAAATGAAAAACTGGATACAGTAGAAAGTAATATAGTAGAAAATATAAAAGATTTGAAAAAACTTCTGCCTCAATCCGGTTCGGTAATAGGACTGTTGGAAAGAAAATTTGAAGAACAAGAA
Organism: bacterium; assembly: GCA_017478515.1. Classification (GTDB taxonomy): domain Bacteria; phylum Cyanobacteriota; class Vampirovibrionia; order Gastranaerophilales; family Gastranaerophilaceae; genus UBA791. The sequence continues at coordinate 1,463 of JAFVDH010000033.1, read as the reverse complement.
GAACGTCTTGCATCAATGGAAGAAAAAATGAATGAATTTATGGAAACAATGGAAGCCAAAGGCGGAAGCGAACTTGGAAAACAAATAATGAATATAGACAAAAAGCTTGCAAAATTAAATAAAAGTATAGAAAAAGTAACATCATACGTAGATGAAGAATAAGAAAGAAGAAAAAAAATGAGCAGCTGCGTAGTAATATATTGTACAGTACCAAGCAAACAAGATGCAAAATCAATAGCAAAAATACTGTTGACTCAGCGTCTTGCTGCCTGTATAAATATTATAGATAAAGTTCAATCAATATTCAGCTGGCACGATGAAATTTGCGAAGAAAAAGAACTTTTACTTATGATAAAAACCAAAAGTATACTTTTTGACAGAGTAAAACAGGCAATAAAATTGACGCATCCGTATAACATTCCGGAAATCATAGCATTGCCGATAGAAAATGCAGATAGCGAATACCTTGAATGGATAAATACGGAAACAACAGAATAAAAACAATAATAGAATATATAGAAAAACAGGGGATAAAGGTTAATACCAATACAAAAGCCCGTGGGCATCAGGGCTTTTTCATAAACGGCAGAATTGATATTTCTAAAAATACGCCGGAAAACAGAGTTATTCCAACCCTTTTACATGAATTTTCACACTATATTCACTCCCTGATTGAACCCTCAATTGCCAAGACAGGAGGGGATTTAAAAATTCTGTTTAATGAGGAAAATGATTGCAGCAAAATTTTTGAAGAATTAGTGAAAGTCACAAACTTTGTCGATGAAAATTCTCTGCATAAAAAACTTTCGTATCATCAGGAACAAATAAAAAATAAAATAAAAGAATTAGATAAAGAAATAAAAAAAGAATATCCTAATTTTCAACGTTCAAAGAAATTTAAAGAACTTGAAAAAGCAGTAAAAAAGACAAATGCAAAGTATTTTCTAAAATATGACAGAGTAAAAATTAAAGGCTGGCTTTTTCAAAAATCGCAAATATTATCAATTGACAATATAGAAAAAGATTTTCCGGAACTAAAACCGTCAGTTACCGCATTTATAAGATTAAAATCATATCAAAAAAAGCAAACTCGAATTGCACAACGGATAAACAAGCTTGATAAATATTACAAAAGACCGACAGAATTATTTGCCAGATTTGTAGAGGGCATATATATTGATAATGAAACAGTTAAAAATCTTGCACCGATAAGTTACGAAAGATTTTATAACCTGCTTGAAAATGGTTACTATAAAAACTTAAAAACAATTTTGGAAAAACTGAAATAATAATATATTAATTGATACGTATATTATAAAATTGGTAATTATATACAATTTTACATAAGGTAATATCTACACAAATAATAAAAATATCATATTTGATATTTCACTTCTAATTCGTTAATTTCAATCACAGCCCTCATAACTCGTGCTTACGCACTCAAACAAATTCGGGCTTGT
>JAFVDH010000032.1 GCA_017478515.1 bacterium | reverse complement strand
CTTCAAATGCGAATTTTGGAGAACTTCTTTTCTAAAATTTTATAAAAATGTATCATTAATTTTATGTCTAAAATGAGAAAAGTTTTCAAAAAAAATTGAAAATTAACTATCAGCTTCCGCAAAAGAAATTTGACTTGTATCTATTGTATAAGTGAATGTATAATTTTGACCTTCAGGTATTACGACAGGATTAGGAAGAACTTTTCTTGCTATCATTACCAAAGGCTGATGAGGATTTGTATTTGCAAAGATATAACAGCCTATTTCTTTTATAGTTACGTCTTCATCGGTATTATTGAAAAATTCCCTTGATACGATTGTTCTGCCGTTTGCATAATGAATACAGGATGCAGTTAAAACTTTTAATTCAACAGCGTTTTCTAGTTTGTAATCATCTGGTGTAGGTGGAGTATCACCGCTTCCAACAAATAAAACAAATCCGTTGTATCTGCCATGGGTGGAATTTTCGCATCTGCCGCCGGTAATTCCTGTCCAAGGATATTTTGCTTGTTCATTTATATATCCGTTAGAACCCATATTCGGATTATAGTTATAAAGCAAATTAGATGCGTGACAAGCATGTCCGTTATATCTATCTGTATCGTACTGCCCTGCTAATATACTTCCTTTTGAAACTTCTTCACCAAGTACATTAATGAATTTAGTATCAGGATAGAATTGAAAAAGTAATTTAAAATTGTTTAATAGCATTTTGACTCCTTTATTCTTTAAAATTAATGTTTATATTTTGAATAAATACTGTTGATGAATGTGATGCTATAATATAAAGTCTAAATTCTTTATAGGCAGTATCGCTGTCAATTTGATACTCTTCAAAATGAGCTGTTATGTTTGGTCTATTAACTATTTCATATAAAGTTTCCCATTCATCTTCATTACTTGTTCTAAATTGAATTAAGGCATTTTTGAAGTTTTCAGGAGAGGCATTTTCATTTATAATCTCAACAGAGCGGATTTTGTATAAGGTATCAAACGATAGCGAAATCCAACAAGGATAAGATGGGTTGCTTCCTGTCCACCAACAATTTTCACCCGTCATATCTTTATTGAAACCTTTATATGCCTCGTTACCCGAATTAGCTCGGCTGGCACTTGCTGCCCATCCATTCATTGAATTTGATGTCATAACAGGATTTGCATAAACTCTGTGGTATTCCGCAAAATCAGTTAAATGCAAGGACGATATTTCTTTTGTATGAGTTGAGCCTAAATTACTATCCGATGCAAATATTGATGATTTATCCTTTTTATGAACAGAATCTAAAAAACTGTCTGAAAATAAAAAAGAAGATTTATCTTTTTTATGAGTTGAATTTCCATAATTATCTGTACAAAAAATTGATGTTTTATCTTTCCTGTGAAATGAGCCTAAAAAGCTGTCTGTGAATACTGTTTTTTCCGCATTCCTGATAAATTCCGCATACTCTGAAAACGGTGTATCGTCATCTATTTTTGCACCGATTTTAAGAAGTTTTGATTTTAAACTTTCTTTTATATTCTGTAAAAGATTTAATTGGTCAGCTATATTCATTAATCTTCCCCTAAAATATTGCTGAGTATTTCTTGTATTTGATTTAAGGCAGAGGATACAGCACTTTGAACTTCCAATACTGCTTGATTTTGAGATGTATTAATATCATCTAAAACAGAAACTCCGGCGGTATTAATATTCCCCATTGCAGTATATTGAGCGGTTTCAACAGATGATAATGCTTTTATTTTCGCTTTTTCAATTTCTTGTATGGCATCAGTTGCAGCATTTTGAATAACAATTAAAACAGCCGCAGCCGTATTTTTTGATTGACCGGAACTGTTTTTTAATTCTAATGTTTCAACACCATGCAGATAATTTTCCATATAAACAAAAGCCTTTATTTTCGGAGTATATAAAATAATGGTCAAGTTACAAAAAGAACTCCTAATTGGAGTATAAATCTTGTTCAAATAGCATTCCAAAGTTTATTTCTTTGTTTTTTTATTTGAAATTTTCAAATGAAAAAAGGCTGCCATAGACAGCCTCTCAAATTAAAATGTATGAATAATTATAGTGCAGTTAAATTCATTTTTTCTGAATTTGCCTGCATATATTTGTATAACAGCTTATTTGCAATATAGCGGGGCATATTTATAAATTTAATATTTGCTATACCGCCTTCTGTTCCCATAACTTTTGCCTTAACAATAATGTCTAAACCGTCAATATTTAAATTAAGATTAATAATACTGCCCTCTTTATAATT
>JAFVDH010000031.1 GCA_017478515.1 bacterium | reverse complement strand
ACAATGTGTTCAAAAGAACCATGATGCCTTTCTTTCAGCCATCAACAAGAAATGCTTTTTCTTTAATATAATTTTCCTTATACTTATTTAAGTATTTTTCTTTAAATAAATTGCCTTTTAATCTATTACTGTGTTTGAGAGTTCTGTTGGGTAAGAATGCCAAACTTGCAAATTTCGCCCCATAAATTCTCATTATTAAGATTCAAACAAGTTATTAATTTTATTTGTAATATCTTGAGGGTCAATTTCATTTGTAACTTTATTTATATCCTGAGCAATTTGATACAATTTAGCAGCCTCTATTTTATCGCCCACAATAGTAATTGCACGGGCAAGGTTAAAATGAGCCAACGCATAGTTAGGATTGCATTCAATTGATTTTTTAAACAGTTCAATTGATTCGGGAACTCTTCCGAGGTCATCAAGATAAATTACCCCTAAATTGTTATAGGCAATATCATAGTTAGGGTCATTTTCAATCGCCAAATTATATTCTTTAATAGCCTCATCAGTATCTCCCTTGCCCCAATGCAAAAATCCTAAATTACAGTGTATTTTAGCATTTGCAGGGTCTAAATCAAGAGCACTTCTATACACGGTTAATGCATTTTCATAATCTTCTTTATCATAAAAAGCTGAACCCAAATTTATATATATATCGATATCTTCAGGTGTTAAAAGGTAAGCACTCTGATAAGCACTGATTGCAGCATCCAAGTCCTTTTTATTTTCCTGATAAACAAAGCCTAATGTTTGAGTAATAACAGATGTCCAAACTCTGTTAGGATTTAGAGTAATTGCAGATTGATAGTGAGAAATTGCTTCTTTAATTTCACCTTTAACATAGTATAAATTTGCCAAATTAGAGTGGAATTCAGGCATAGTAGGCAATATAGTAATCAATTTTTGATAAGTTTCTATAGCACTGTCATAGTCGCCCTGTTCTTCATACGCCTGACAAAGATGGCGATAAGCAGGAATATTCAAGCTATCAATCCAAATAGCCATTTTATATTCAGTTATAGCGTTATCATATTGACCTATAGTTCTGTAAATATCACCTAAAAGACAATACAACGGCGTAAATCCGGGAGCTTTTTCAATAGCATCAATATAAATATCAATCGCCTGATCCAAGCCTTTTGTTTGAACCATGTAATAGCCTTTCACAAGAACAGGCAAAAATTTCAAATATGATAGCGATTTCATTAAATTTTTAATCGCAAAACGGTCAAACGGCAAAGTTACAAAGGCCATAAATCCTTCCCATTTTGAAGCCCACCATCTTAAAGGGTTTCTGTGAGAAGACAATTTATATATATTGTGTAACAGGTTATGAGCCGAAGAACTTGTTAACGGAGCGTGTTTTATGGCTTTTTTAGCATTAAAAACAGCCTCTAAAAATCTGGCTTTTTTCGTATAAGTTTCGGCCAAAAGATAGTAAGCTTTTCCCAAATCAGGGTCTTTGTTTATTGCGGTATTAAGATAATTTATAGCCTTATCCAAATCCCCCTTAAAAAACTGAGCCTGACCTATTTTAAAATAAATTTCTGCTGAATTTATGTAAGTTTCCAACGCTCTTTGGTACTCGGTAATAGCCTCATCAATATATTGATAAGTATTTGAAATATCCAAATGCCACTCCAAATACAAATCACCAAGTTTGATATGTAAATCTGCATTAGTCGGGTCATTTTGCAGTCTTAACTGGCACTGTTCAATAGCTTGTTGAACCTTGCTCTTTTTATTTTTACCGTTTAATTGTCTATCCAGATTTTCTAATGTATGTTTTTTCATCTGTTAATCCGATTTTCTGTTAAGAATGCCGTCTATTCTAAAACATGTTTTAATAATTTTATCTTTATCTTCTTCAGATATTTCAGTAAACTTAATACCGTATTGATTTTCAGGAAGATTATTTTTTTCAATAACCAATCCTTTTGCAACTATTATATCATCAAAAAGATTAATTTTAAAAGTAATAGTTTTTTGAACAGGCAGTTTAACACTTGATACAATTTTTAAACCACCGCCGCCTATATCAACCGTTTCGGCCTCAATAACTTCTGTTTCAAATTCACATGACAGAGGTGTTGAAAATTCGACCATATCACTGCCGGAAAAAGTATTTACAGGCTTTGCACTAACCAATTTTTCGTATTCACAGTCAACAATAGTTTCCATCGGAACACGAGTGAATACACGACGTTGAAGAATGTTTGCAAATTCTTCGTTATACTCGATAGTAAAATTATCATCAACAGGCGAATTTAAAACAACAGAAGTATAAAGCAAAACCCCCGAACGGGTAAAAATTTTTGTTCTAATTTCTTCACCCTCTTCAAGAAAAGAAAGATTTTCTTCCCAATTTTGCGGCTGATTAAGAACAAGCCTGTCAGAATAAACCTCTCTTATATAAGAAGAAATTATTTTTTCTCCGTCAGGAGTATTCAATAAAATACTTATCTGTTGATTTACTTGAACATTTGCCATAAATTTATTTTAAATAATCTACACAAAAAAAGCAACTTTTTATAGTATAATTTTCATATGGAAATAAATAACATACAAAACAGAATAAATAAAATAAAGGAGTGTCTTTGACCCGGAAAAACTCTCACAGGAATTAAAAGAAATAGAAAATAAACTCCAAAGTCCGGAATGCTGGTCAAACCAAGCACTTGCCAATGAACTCGGTCAAACCTCAAAAGAGATAAAAGATAATCTTGAAAACATTTCCAGATGGGAAAGAGCAGTTTCTGATGCCCGAACAGCCTTAGAGTTAAACGATGAAGAGCTAATAAAAGAAACAGAAGAAATATTAAACCAAACAGAAAAAGAAGTTGATAGCTTTGAAATAAAAATAATGCTGAACGGAGAGTATGATGAAGCCGACGCAATCCTGACAGTTAATGCCGGAGCAGGAGGAACAGATGCTCAAGACTGGGCAAGTATGCTTCTCAGAATGTACACCCGCTGGGGAGAAATAAAAGGATACAAAACAGAACTTCTTGAAAAATCAGACGGGGAAGAAGCCGGAATAAAATCGGCAACAATTAAATTAAGCGGAAAATATGCCTATGGCTACGCAAAAGCCGAAAAAGGTGTGCACCGCTTGGTAAGACTTTCTCCTTTTAACTCAAGCAATAAAAGACAAACAAGTTTTGCTTCACTGGAGGTTTCACCGATAATTCCCGACTTTGAAAAGAAAATAACAATTCCGCCCGAAGAAATAGAAGTAGACACAATGCGTTCCGGAGGAGCAGGCGGACAAAACGTAAACAAAGTTGAAACAGCAGTAAGAATAGTTCACAAGCCAACAGGAATAGTAGTAAGATGCCAACAAGAACGTTCGCAGCTGCAAAACAAAGAAAATGCCATGCAAATCCTTGCCTCAAAACTGCTTGAAATTAAACAACAAGAACACGAAAAGAAATTGGCAGAACTAAAAGGCGAAGTGTTTGATATAAACTTCGGCTCGCAAATTCGCTCATACGTTTTTCACCCGTATAAAATGGTTAAAGACCACAGAACCAATCACGAAACCAGCGATGTAGACGGGGTTATGGACGGAAACCTCGATGGATTTATAGAAAGTTATTTAAAATCAAAAAAATAATAATTGTTGTGTAAACAATTCAAAAACTTAGCCAAAATTTAAAACACATTTCAACAAAAATATTATTAAGTGTATTTTATACGTATTTATTTAATAAATGCATATATACAAGCCTGCAAAAATAATAAAATATTATATTTGATATTTCACTTCTAATTCGTTAATTTCAACCACAAACCTCATAACTCGTGCTTACGCACTCAAACAAATTCGGTTTTGTAATTGTTTCAATAAACGAATTTACGAAGTTCAATAAAGATATAATATTTTATTATTTTTGCAGGCATAAATTTAATATAATGGCAATAATTAATAATAAAATTTGTCAAAAAAAAACTCTCTTTCGAGAGTCTACTTCTTTTATATGTCCTAATTTTTATTTAGTGTTATGTGTTATATGTTTAGGAGTTTATATGAGAGTAAATGTATTAGTGTTTTGTAAACACTTTAAAATCCACTCCTTAATCATACAATTAATAAATTTCTAAGTCAACAATTTGTTTTAAATATTTTTCACCAAATCCCGAAACATAACAATAGTGTCAAAAACACACTTTACAAAAATTAATATTTCCTTTTCCCCGTTATAATTATTAAGATTATGTGAAAATATAGCCACTTTATAATTTATCATGGTATAAATTTATAGGGATGAAATTTAAAGGGAGAGAGAAAATGAATAAATACGTAGAAAGAGTTTTAGAAGAAACAAAAAAGAAAAACCCTAACGAACCTGAATATTTACAGGCAGTAGAAGAAGTTTTAACATCAATAGAACCTGTTGTTGAAAAACATAAAGAATTTGAACAATTAGGAATTTTAGAAAGAATGGTAGAACCTGAAAGAATTATAACATTCAGAGTTTCATGGGTTGATGACAAAGGTCAGGTACAAGTAAACAGGGCATTCAGAGTTCAATACAGCTCATTAATCGGGCCATACAAAGGCGGATTAAGACTTCACCCGACAGTAAACCAAAGCATAATGAAGTTCTTAGGCTTTGAACAAATCTTTAAAAATGCATTAACAGGATTACCGATTGGCGGAGGAAAAGGTGGTTCTGATTTTGATCCTAAAGGCAAGTCAGACAGAGAAATAATGGCATTTTGTCAAGCATTTATGACTGAATTACAAAGACATATAGGTCAAGACGTTGACGTTCCTGCAGGCGATATCGGAACAGGTGCAAGAGAAATCGGCTACATGTTCGGACAATTTAAAAGAATAAGAAACGCTTACGAGGGCGGTGTTTTAACAGGAAAAGGCTTGTCATACGGCGGTTCTTTGGCAAGAACAGAGGCAACAGGTTTTGGTCTATCATACTTTATGAGAGAAATGCTTAAAGCAAACGGTAATCAATCTTTTGCAGGAAAAACAGTAACAATTTCAGGTTCAGGCAATGTTGCAATTTATGCTTGCCAAAAAGTTACCGAATTAGGCGGAAAAGTAGTTGCATTAAGCGATTCTAACGGATGCATATATGACGAAAACGGTATAGATTTAGACCTTGTAAAAGAAATCAAAGAAGTTAAAAGAGGCAGAATAAAAGAATATTTGGATGTTCACAAAGATGCTAAATATATGGAAAGAACAGATGAAGATTCACCTATCTGGACAATCAAAACCGATATAGCACTACCGTGTGCAACACAAAATGAAGTAACATTAAATTCTGCAAAAAAACTTGTAGAAAACGGCGTTATAGCAGTTGGAGAGGGAGCAAATATGCCTTGCACAAAAGAAGCAACAGAATATTTCTTAGAAAAAGGCGTATTAGTAGGCCCTGCAAAAGCAGCAAACGCAGGCGGAGTTGCAACTTCTGCAATAGAAATGAGCCAAAACTCAATGAGATATTACTATACATTTGAAGAGGTAGATAAAAAATTAGACGGGATAATGACAAACATCTTCAAAGCATGTAAAGACTCAGCAGAAGAATACGGATTTGGAAACAATTACGTAGCAGGTGCAAACATTGCGGCATTCTCAAAATTGTCTGAAGCAATGAAAGCACAAGGAGTTGTGTAAATAAAACACTTAATAATCCACAAATCAGCGGGCGGAAATTTTTCCGCCCGCTTTCAATTATATATTAGTTAATGTTTACAAAAAAATAATAAAAATATTATATTCGATATATCACTTCTAATTCGTTAATTTCAACCACAAACCTCATAACTCGTGTTTACACACTCAAACAAATGAGGTTTTGTAATTGTTTCAATAAACGAATTTACGAAGTTCAATAAAGATATAATATTTTTATTATTTTTGTAGACTTGTATATAATTATCAAAATTATTATTAGAAGATACTATGCAACAAGGGAGAATTTACCGGGGATATATTCTTGAGATTTTCTTGATGCTCTTATAGAAGACTCTTTTAAACCATATCTGATAAGAGCCTCATTAACTTCTTGTTTAGAAACTTTTAATTTAGAAGTATCAAGCTTAATCATACCGTTAGATTCTTTTTCAATAGTTTTAGCAACAACAATAGGATAAGCTCTAAAACCTTTCATAGCCTGCTTATTGTTAATTTTTTCAATAACGCCATCCATGTATTTTTGCATATTATCTTTAACCTCAGGGTGTTTTTCAATCCATTGAGGAAGAGGCATATTGCCTCTCAACGAATTAGCAGCCTTAGACGCATAAATATAATTAGAAATATTATTAGCACCAGGTTCAGAACCATCTTTAGGATGTCTGCATCTGATGTGTTCAATAGAACCTACAGAAGATTGAACAAGAGCCTGACCTATTTGCCAAGGTTCTTTTTCTTTTTTAGTATTCGGGTCTTTTTGGGTAAATTTAACAATAAAAGAACTAACCGTGTCATGTGCACGAGGAAGTTCTTCTGCAAGGTCTTTTAACTGTTGAGCCTTGTCTTGCTCTTTCATTGTAGAAGTAATGCCGTCTAATTTTTCCATAAATCTTCTTCTGCGGAAAATATAGTTAGCATCTTGTTTATCAATAATGTTTTTAGATTCGTACAAAAGGTTAAAGACTTTATCAGAATCTTTTTCATCATTAATTTTTATTTCGCTCATTTTGTTAAGTACATTAGTCTCAATATTCTTAATATTCTCTAAATGTTCAGGACGAACAATGTCTAAAACTTGACGAAGATTTTTCTTCGGATTTTTTTTGCTCAATGTTTCAATAATACCAAAAACTTGTTTTTCAACAGGCTGCATTCTATCTTCAAAAGGTTTTAACAAAGCAACAGACTCTTGTGCTGTACCTGATAGTGTTTTTTTGTTAAGATGAGAAACTTCTTTACCGTTAATAATAGGAACGCCTGTGTAAGGGCACGGAACACCGCCCAATTCACGAATAGCTCTACCCTCTTTAGTGTCATCAACGGAAGTAAAAGAAATATTAGCCTTTGAGCGAACGAAAGTGTCAGCTTGCAAAGCGGTGTTTTTAATAGGATTAGACACAGCTTTAGCAGAGAATTCAGGAATAATAAACTTCGACTGTAACACACTAATAGGATTGAGCATACTGTATATAGTACGCTCAATCCCAAAAATTGCTATTTCATGTTTAAAATATTTACATTAGTTAATGTTTTATTGTATTGGTATCAAAGTAGTTTTATCTTGTGACAACTTATATTTTTGACCATCTATATCAATTTCAAAAGTTGTACCATCAGCCGATTTATTCCATGTCAAATAAGTATCGGCTCTTTGTCCATCAAATTTAAATACAGAAGTTCCGCTTGATGCCTCATAACCATTAACTACTGATTGGAAACCACTTGGTAAAGACGAAACAGATATATTTTGCTTACGTGAAGTGCTAGTTACCAGAGTTTGGTCAATATTAACAACAGAAGAACCTGAAACAGTTATTTGTTCAACAGTAGTTGAAACACGGTCAGGATTAAGCGGAGCAACTACTGCATCAGGTTGAACTGCAGTTTTTCTCTGAGGCTGTTTTTTAGCAGCTTCTATAGCAGCCTTAAGATCAGAAGCCGTTGCATAATTATCCGGGTTTAGTCCATATTGTTGAATTTCTGTAGCATATTTGTTAGCAGTTTCAGCTTTTTTAACAGCTGTTTTTAAAGCTTTTGTAGGATCAGCTTGACCTTTAATAACTGCATCAATATCTACTTGAGCACCTAAATCTTGAGCTCTTTGTAACCATTTTGAATAGCTTGAATCAACATTATTTTCTATAGTTCTAAAATATTTATTAATTTCATCTGCTGAAAAGGCACGATTATCTCTAGGAACTAATTCACCTGTTTCAGGATCTTTTTTAGCACGATAATATTGACCATCTTCGCCTTTGACAATACCGTAACTTTCAAGAGACATAGCTCTTTCACCATTACCATTGCCATCCTCGCCAGAGCCATTATTTACACCAACTCTGATATCCATACCTCTTGGCAGAGTTATTTCTCCATTATTGCCTGCTTTATATTTATCATTTGGATTTGTTGCAACATCAGATTTAACTACTGTAGATTGTCCTGCATCAGACGATTCTTCAATTGGTTTTGGTTTTGCATTAGCCAACAATGCATTCATTTTGTTACCAAAATCTTCACCAAAGTCATCGCTTGTGTTTAAGTCAAATCCAAATTCACCTGCTTTAGTGCTCCTAAATGTTTCTGAATCACCGGCTTTCATATGTCTAAAATAAGAATTAGTTCTATCTAGAGAACTTTCTATAGTAGTCCCAATCTTCTTTATATCAGCAGTAGCATTACCTTTTAAAGCTAATAAATCCTCTTTAAGTCTCTCCGTATCAATTGTTCCGTTGTTTTCATATTTACTTAAGTCAATACTACTTACATCAAGACCATTTATACCATATTGATTTACCATATCTCTGACATTTTTAGACAAGCAGTCATTACCACCGCCTGTAATAGATGCATCACCCTTTTCACGCAATGTAACATCTAATTTAGCTTGTGCCATATCCTGTGTTAATTGTTGATATTCAGCATAATTAAAATCATATTCATCTCCAAGAGCCTTTAATTTTTCCTCTGTCGTTTCTGCAGCTTTGATTAACTTGTCAAGATTAGCTTTTACATCTTTAGGTAGAGATTCGTCGTTTTCAATTTCTGCTTTTAGTGCTTGAAATTTTGCAAACTCTACTTTATCTTCTTCATATTTTCTCAAATCAGCTTTATATTTTGGAAGTGTTGTCTCATTATATTCTTTATAGTCACGATCTTGTCTTACCCATGCATCTTTTTTAAGCGACGCAGCTCTTATTTGCTCCTCGCTTGCTTCGCCCTGTTTCGGAACTTCTGGGCAATCTCCCTGAGGAGCATCAACTTTTTTAGGTTCATCAGGTTTTATCGGCTCTGTTTTTACTTTCATATTCGACAAAATCATTATTTTTGTCGCTTGTTCATCTGTAAGCTTCGGCAATTCAGCTCTGGCTTCAGTTTCTTGGCCTCTAATAGTTTCCAATTCCTGCTGAATAGATTTAATCTGCATTTGTGCAGATGTATACGCAGCTTTACGCTTTTGCAATAAGAGTTCTAAATTTTGTGTTTGTTGCCCTGAAACTGCATTTGTACCCATATTTTCTTCCTTTCTATAAAAATATACACTATTACCCTGTAATTCATGTATCGGCACATGTTTTCAGGACTTTAGGGTACTTTTCACCTCACATCATATCATATCATATCATATAGAGCATTATACCTGAGTTTCAGCCATTTCACATTTGAATTTACAAAAATTAACATATGCAAGATAGAACGCAGCTTGGGCATTCCTGAACTGTACCACAACCTGCAAAATACATATACAACAATAGGTAAGTATGGCAATATAAGTATGTAGGTACGCTCATGCTTTCCACCGATACACGCAACAGAGAAGAAACAGGTCGGAAAGGAGGCAACTATGATAGACAAAATAATAATGCTACACGTAGCATTAAAATAGTTACTATTGTAGGAGTGAAACAAGCCATTAAAGAAACCATACAAATTCTTAGTGGCTTGTCCTACTCTAATATTATTTACTATGTTGCCCTGTTTATCAACCATTGAACCCCCTCTCAATTTATCGCAGATAATGTTTTATGCTATAATCATTACGTAGGGCAGTTCTTTGATGGTTAATCCTTTACTTATACACGTCAAACTTCTACTGGACAAAGGTGTAAAGAAAGGAGGACACCATGACAAAAAAAGAAATGCTTGTAATAGCAAAAAATGCCCTTACGGTCATAGGGCATTTATTACTTGCTGTTGCTAGCATATTGTAGGGACTGAACAAGAGGTCTTTTGACCTCTCCCTACCCCTTTATTATAACATACCTATTATTGGTTTTCAACCCTTACCCCCGCATGCAAGTAATTTATAACATTGGACAATTTATGCTATAATCATTACGTAGGGCAGTTCCTTGATGGTTAATCCTTTACTTATACACGACAAACTTCCATTGTGCAAAGGTGTATAGAAAGGAGGATGCCATGACAAAACAGCAAGTATTAGTAATAATAAAAGTTGCCCTTTGGGTACTTGGGCAACTTTGTTTAGTTATTGCTAATAACCTGTAGGGATTGTGCAAGAGGTCTTTTGACCTCTCCCTACTTCTTTATTATATCATACCCTAAAACTGTTTTCAAGTGTCGAAGACTTAAGTATATATAATTGCTTTGTCCATGATATATTATTTATAAAAAAAGAAAGGATTTAATATGTTTAATTTTTTGAAAAAGAATTTGGATGAGTTTAAAAACTTCGCTATGCGTGGAAATGTTATGGACATGGCTATCGGGATTATTATCGGGGCTGCTTTCGGTAAAATCGTTAATTCTATGGTTGACGATATTATAATGCCTCCTTTAGGTTGGATTTTAGGAAGAGTTGATTTCACAAACCTCTACCTAACCCTGCCTAACGCTGACGGAAAATTTGAACACTTCGCATCTCTTGAGGCAGCTAAATCTGCTGGTGCTGTTACTATCAATTACGGCCTATTCATAAATACACTTATAAGCTTTATTATTGTTGCTTTCTCAGTATTTCTTATAGTAAAAGCCGTTAACAAGCTTAAAGATGCAGCAGCAAAACCTTGCGAACCAACTGAAGAAGTCTGCACAACAAAACAATGTCCAAGATGTTTTTCTACAATAGATATTAAAGCTACAAAATGCCCTCATTGTACAGCTGATATCTAATAATAATTAATATAAACCAAAAGGCGGGATGAGTTTCACTCATCCCGCCTTTTGGTTTATTCTCAAAAATTTACAATGAATTTTTGTATATTTCTTCTATTACTTCAGAAGTTGCATTATTTGGTGCTATAGAAAGAAGTCCGTCCAAAGACGGTGTTGTTTGAGCCAGATTAACCAATTTAGCCACATCTTCTTCCACAAAACCCTCATCTTTCAATTTGTTAGGAACGCCTACAGACTTTAACCATTCATAAACAGCTTTTTCCGCATTTTCGGCATCTTCTTTAACAGGTTTTAAATCCTTTGCTACAGGTTCAAGAATATATGCTAAAGTTTCAGCTTTATCTGCATAAATGGCTTTAACAACAGCAGGTAAAAGCATTGCCAATCCCAAACCATGAGACAATTCAGGTTTAACCGCACTCAACGGATGTTCAAGGGCATGTGTATAGTGCAATAATCCGTTATCAAAACAAACTCCTGCCATTAACGCAGCATATGCCAAATAATATCTTGCCTCCAAGTCTTCAAGGTTTTCTATTGCTTTTGGTAAATATTTTGCAACAAGTGTTACAACCTCTCTTGCCAATGTAATTGTATACGGAGATGCAACTTTTGAAGTAGACGCCTCAACTACGTGATTTACGGCATCAATTGACACATATTTTGTTTGATTTAATGATAATTTTGCCATTAACTTAGGGTCATCTATTGCATACATAGGATAGATACAATCATATGCAATTGCAGGTTTATACTCTTTTTCAGGAATTGTTACTACAGCAAATCTGTTAGATTCAGAACCTGTTCCGTGAGTTAAGTTTATTGCCACAACCGGAACTGCCTCAGTCGGAGCAAATTTAAATTCGTATAAATCGCTTGCTGTCTTATCAGTATTTTTTAATAATATTGCAACCGATTTTCCAGCATCAATAGGAGAACCTCCGCCAATTGAAATTACCGCTTGTGCTCCAAAACCTTTTGCAAGTTTTGTCGCTTCATCAACTGCGTGTGTTGTAGGGTTTGGTGTAACTTTATCATAATTTATGTATTCAATACCGTTATCTTTTAACGCTTTTTCTACATAATCCCATGCCCCTGTTGCTTTGTAAGCATTTCTGCCCGACATAACTATTAATTTATCTATACCTTTTGATTTCAAATCTTTAGCCACGAAATCAATTTTTTCAATAGCTCCAACGCCAAAAAATACAGTAGTTCTTGTTCTGATTTCAGCGATTTGGTTGATGTTAATATCTTTTTCCCACATATAATTTCTCCTATAAATATGTACAACTATAAAGATTAACATAAAAAAACGAAGTTTCAATAAGTATTTTTATCACGATTAGAATTTAAAATTGTGACAAAATAAAAGTTATGAAGAGTTGTAAAATATTGATTTTATTAATGATTGACAAAACAGATAATATATCATATATTATGTAATTAAGGAAATAAATCACGATTAAAAGGAGGGTTTTATGCCTAAATCAAAAACAAAAAATACAGAAAAAACGACTAAAGCATCTACTGTTGAAAAGCTTGAAAAGGCTTATAATTCAACAAACTTGGTAGACAGTATTGAATCATTGGATTTACTTATCAAAAGAGTAAAAAAAGCTCAGGAAGAATATTCAACATTTACACAAGAACAAGTAGATGCAATATTTAAAGCCGCAGCAACAGCAGCAGATAAAGCAAGAATTCCTCTTGCAAAGATGGCTGTTGAAGATACAGGAATGGGCATTGTAGAGGATAAAATCATTAAAAATCACTTTGCCGCAGAATATATTTTCAATAAACACAAAAACGCAAAAACTTGCGGAATTATAAAAGAAGACAGAAACAACGGAATAAAAATTGTTGCAGAACCTTTAGGCGTAATAGCAGGTATAATTCCTACAACAAACCCTACTTCTACAGCAATATTTAAATCATTAATCTGCTTAAAAACAAGAAACGCTATAATTTTTTCACCACACCCAAGAGCAAAAAAATCAACAATTGAAGCTGCAAAATTAGTGCTTGAGGCAGCAGTAAAAGCAGGTGCACCAAAAGATATTATCGGATGGATTGATACTCCATCAATGGAATTATCAAATGCATTACTTCACCATCCTGATATCAGCTGTATCCTTGCAACAGGAGGCCCTGGAATGGTTAAAGCTGCGTACTCTTCAGGTAAACCGGCACTAGGCGTTGGCCCCGGGAATGTTCCTGCAATTATTGACGAAACAGCTGATATTAAAATGGCAGTTTCTTCTATTTTAATGTCAAAAACTTTCGATAACGGTATGATTTGTGCATCTGAACAATCTGTTACTATCGTAAAAGAAGTTTATGACGAAGTAAAAAAAGAATTTGAATACAGAGGAGCATACATTTTATCTGATAAAGAATCAGAAAAATTAGCCAAATTTATTCTTACGGAGGCAGGCAGTGTTAACCCTGCAATAGTTGGTCAACCTGCTTACGAAATAGCTAAAATGGCAGGAATAAAAGTTCCTGAAAACTCAAAAGTTCTAATTTCAGAACGCAAAAAAGTTTCAAATGACGACCCGTTTGCGTATGAAAAATTATCACCTATTTTAGCAATGTATAAGGCAAAAGACTATACACAAGCTGTTGATATGGCTCATGAACTTGTTCTTTTAGGCGGTGCAGGCCACTCTGCAGCTTTATATACCGATTCAAGAACACAAGAAAGAATTGACTACTTTGCAAAGAAAATTCCTACTTGCAGATTATTAATCAATTCACCATCATCTCAAGGCGGTATAGGAGATTTATACAACTTCAGATTAGAACCGTCATTAACACTCGGATGCGGGTCTTGGGGCGGAAACTCTGTCAGCGGTAACGTTGGCGTTGAACATTTATTAAACTGTAAAACCGTTGCTGAAAGGAGAGAAAATATGCTTTGGTTTAAAGTTCCTCCAAAAGTTTACTTTAAAAGAGGTGCTACTGATTTAGCATTAAGAGTTTTAAAAGATAAAAAACGTGCATTCATTGTTACTGACAGATTTTTGTTCAATTCAGGTGCAATTTATAACATCACAAATGTTTTAGATGAGCTAAACATTGATTATCAAATTTTCTTTGATGTAAAACCTGACCCTACATTATCTACAATTAACGAGGCGTTATCTATCTTGAGACCTTATGAACCTGATTTAATCATAGCATTAGGCGGAGGTTCGCCTATGGATGCCGCTAAAATTATGTGGTTAATGTACGAACAGCCTGAAACGGTATTTGAAGATATCTCTATGAGATTTATGGATATCAGAAAGAGAATCTGCCAAATTCCTGATTTAGGTAAAAAGGCTACAATGGTATGTATTCCTACAACATCAGGTACAGGTTCTGAAGTTACACCATTCTCAATTATTACGGATGACAAAACTCATGTTAAATATGCTATAGCGGATTACGCTTTAACACCTAACATGGCAATCATCGACCCAAACTTCGTAGACCATATGCCAAAAGGATTAACCGCAGCATCAGGTATAGACGCACTTGTTCATGCTATTGAGGCATACGTTTCAAGTATGGCAACTAACTTCACAAACGCTCATGCACTTGAGGCTACAAAACAAGTATTCAGATATCTTGAACGTTCTTATAAAGAAGGTGCAAACGACCCTATAGCAAGAGAAAAAATGCACTACGCAGCAACAATCGCAGGGATGGCATTTGCCAACTCATTCTTAGGCTTATGTCACTCTATGGCTCATAAATTGGGTGCGATGTTCAATGTACCGCACGGGGTTGCAAATGCATTATTAATCCGTCAGGTTATTAAATTTAACTCAACCGACTGTCCTAAAAAACAGGCTACTTTCCCTCAATACAAGTATCCTTGTGCAAAAGCTAAATACGGACAAATTGCTGATGAATTAGGCTTGGGCGGCAAAAATGATGATGAAAAAGTTCAATTACTGATAGACGAAGTTGACAGATTAATGAAAGCAATTGATTTGCCAAATTCTATCAAAGACTTTGGAGTTTCTAAAAAAGACTTTGATGCTAAACTTGATGAAATGGTTGAACTTGCATTTGACGACCAATGTACTGGTGCAAACCCTGTATATCCGTTAATGTCTGATATTAAAAAATTATATATAGATGCATACAACGGAGTTGTTTAAACAAAACAATTAATTAAATAAACAAAAAATAACTTATTGTTTCGAGAGCTTACAACAAGCTCTCGGAACGGTAGAGTTTTGCATGCAAAAATGCAATGAAAAATTTTAAAATAAAAGAGGTTCAAATATAAATGAATATACCTGATAAAGTAATAAACAGATTGACGCTATATCACTATATACTTGAAGACTGCGGAGAAACGGAAGAAAACATATCAAGCACAAAAATTGCCGAATTGCTTGATATTGACAATTCTCAAGTACGAAAAGACATAAAATACTTGAATAATACAGGAAAATGCAGAGTAGGATATAACATTCAAAAGTTAAAATCCGCAATAGAGCATGAACTCGGATTTAAAAAGCAAAGGGACGCATTCATAATAGGTGCGGGAAATTTAGGCTCTGCATTAGTAAAATATGACAGTTTCAAAAATTACGGATTACAGATACTGGCAATGTTTGATAATGACCCGTTAAAGGTCGGAATTTCAATAAATAATAAAGAGGTTTTTCACATATCAAAATTACCAAACCTGGCAAAACGATTAAAAGTAAATATTGCAATCCTGACAGTACCAAGAGAATACGCCAAAGATACGGCAAATTTTCTGGTAAATTCAGGAATAGAATATATTTGGAATTTTACGCCATGCATATTAGATGTTCCCAAAAATGTAAAAGTATGGAACGAAAATTTAATCGGAAGTTTTTTACAATTCACAAATAAGGATGAGATATAAAATGACAACAGAAATTAAAGTTTGTATGGGCAGTGCCTGCTTTGCAAGAGGAAATGCAGAGAATATAGAAATTATTGAAAAGTACATAAAAGAGCATAATCTTGATGCAAAAATTGAACTTGTAGGAACAAGATGCGACGGTTACTGTGCTGACGGCCCTAACATATACATAGACGGAAAACAGTACGGCAATATAACACCTGATTTGGTTGAATCATTATTAGAGGGATTATTTTAATGACAAAATGTTATCCTGTTTACACATTAAAAAACGAATGCCATGACTGCTATAAATGTGTGAGAGAGTGTCATATAAAGGCAATAAAAATACAGGACGGAAGTGCATCAGTTCTGAAAGAAAAATGTATTGCCTGCGGACACTGTGTAAAAGTTTGTCCGTCAGGAGCAAAAAAAGTAAGAAATGATATTGACAAAATAAAAACACTTATAATCGCACAAAAACAGGTATATGTTTCTCTTGCACCAAGCTGGTCGGGAATATATGATTTAACAGAAAGCCAAATAGTTGCAGTACTAAAAAAACTCGGATTTTATGCGGTGAGTGAAACTGCACTTGGAGCACAACAGGTTTCAATAAAAACAGCCGAAATCTTAAACCAATCAGAAAATGGACTTTATATATCAAGTGCATGTCCTGTTGTAGTTGATTATATAAGATATTACAAGCCAAAATTCACAAAAAACATAGTAAATATCGCATCTCCTGCATTGACACATGCAAAATTCCTAAAAGAAAAATATGGCAATAATATAAGCGTAGTCTTTATAGGGCCTTGTATAGGCAAAAAAAATGAAGCTGATGCAAATCCTGATTATATAGATGCGTCACTAACATTTGAAGAAGTAAACTTTTGGATAAGCGAAGAATTCATTAATGTTAACGAGTTGGAAATAACAAATAATGACAAATTTGTTCCTGAAAGCTCACACGAAGGAGCACTATACCCGATAGAGGGCGGAATGAACGAAACAATAAAAAGAGTCGGAACAGATAAAAATGTTACGCTGATAAATTTAAGCGGATTGAAAACATTGGATAAATCATTAGACGGTCTTGACATAAACACATTAGACAAGAAAATCTTTATTGAAGCCCTATCATGCGAAACAGGATGCGTAAACGGCCCGTGTTTAAGCAGTAAAAAAGCCGGATTAGCAATAACATCAGATATTCTTTCAAAAATCAGATACAGAACAAAAGTTCCGACACAAGCAGAAACCGTATTTGAAAAAATATATGAAGAAAATCCTGTAATAGAGGATGATGTAAAATTTGCCGATATATCAGAGGCAATGAAAAAAATAGGAAAACATTCGCCCGAAGATGAATTAAACTGCGGAGGATGCGGATATTCAACATGCAGAGATATGGCCAAAGCACTTGTAAAAGGCGATGCAGAACCGTCAATGTGTGTCTCGTATATGAGAAAAATAGCAATGAGAAAAGCAGCCGCAATGCTTAGATGTATGCCGTCTGCTATCGTAATGGTTGACAGAAACCTTAATATAGTTGAAGCAAACGATTCTTTTATGAAAATGTTTTGCGGAGAAATGTACGACATATTTGCATCAAGAAAAGAGGGCCTTTCAGGAGCATCCTTAGACAGAATTATTTCTTTCGGCGAAATATTCAGCCAGCTGCTTAAATCAGGCGGAGATATACACAAAAATCATTATCAGGTAAAAAATAAATTATACGATATAAACGCCTTTACCATAGAAGACGGAGAGATAGTCGGAGCAGTAATAACAGACGTAACAAAAGAAGAATTTGACAGAGAAAAAATTGCCGCAAAAGCAAGAGAAGTTATAACAAAAAATATTTCTAAAGTACAAGAAATAGCCTGTCTTCTTGGAGAACACATGGTAGAAACCGAAGTTCTTCTAAACTCAATAGCGGAAGACTATTCAAAAGATAGTTTCAAGGAAAATGAATAATGTTTATTGATATTGACGTATCACAACAAAAAAAATATAATCAAAACGCATACGGAGATTACTTTGTATCAAAGCGTTTTCCGGAAACAGGAAGACTGCTGGCAGTACTTTCCGACGGACTTGGAAGCGGAATAAAAGCAAATATTCTTGCCTGTATGACAGCAACTATGCTTCTAAAGTTTATGGAAGAGGGAACAAGTATAAAAAAATCCTGCGAAACAATAATGAACTCACTTCCTGTATGTCAGGTAAGAAAAATAAGTTATTCCACATTCTCCGCACTTGATTGCGACGAATTCGGAAATGCAAAAATTGTCGAAGAGGGAAATCCCCAATTTTTATGGGTAAGAAACGGCAAAATTCTTGAACCGGATTTTGAAGTTTTAACATCAAAAGAATTCCCAAACAGACATATGCATATCTATCACTTAAAACTGCAAACAAATGACAGATTAATATTCTGTTCCGACGGAGTAACCCAATCCGCATTAGGCTCAAAAAATTTAAGATTAGGCTTGAGAAGAGAGGGGCTTATAGAGATAGTTAAAAATGAATTATCAAAAGAACCCGATATATCAAGTTCAAATCTTGCCAAAAGAATAGTGAAACAAGCAATTTTAAACGAACCTGACAGACTTCCGAAAGATGATGTTTCAGCAGTGTGCGTATACTACAGAGAACCGAGAAATTCCGTAGTCTTTACAGGCCCGCCGTACCATCAGGAAAAAGACAGCTTTTATGCAAAAGCACTAATGGACTTTAAAGGCAAAAAAGCAATAGCAGGAGGTACAACAGCAAATCTCATATCCAGAGAATTAAATATACCGATAAGAACAAGCGTAAATCTGAATATGGGTAAGCTTCCCGCAATATCATATATGGATGGTATTGATTTGGTAACAGAGGGCATTTTAACACTTACCAAAACATGTGAATATCTTGATACGGATGAATTCCAAAATGATGCGGCAGGAGAATTAGCAAACTTTATGAAAGATACGGACTGTATAACTTTCATGGTCGGAGCAAAGCTAAATCAAGCACATTACGACCCAAATTTGCCAATAGAAATTGAAATAAGAAAAAATATTATAAAAAAATTATCTGATATACTACAAAATAAATATTTTAAAAAAGTGAATGTACAATATATGTGAGGTAAAAATGAGCAAAGTAAAAGTAAATGTATGCATGGGAACAACCTGTTTTGTAATGGGAGGGTCAAATCTTCAAGAGCTGATGGAAATCGTACCGAAAAAATACGGAGATAAAGTTGAAGTAACAGGCAGTCCGTGTTTGGGATTGTGTTCAATAAACTGGGAATACTCTAAAGCTCCTTATGTAAAAGTTAATGACGAAACAGTTGTTGAAGCAACTGTGGAAAAAGTTTTGGAAGCAATAGATAAAGAAGTGGAAAAATTAAATTAGTTATTATATATTTAGAAAGAAAATATTATGAATAATAACGGACAAGCGATACATTTAAAAAAAGAAATACTGATAAGATTAATCAAGGCATTTTACACGGAAGACTTTGAAGAAAATACCCGATTAATCCCATATGACATGCGTCCTACAGGAGCAGAAGTTCCGTACAGATGCTGCATCTACAAAGAAAGAGCTATATTAAAAGACAGAACAATTGCAGGTCTTGGCTTTCAGATAGAAGAAGATGATGAAAGAATATCTTTGACAACATATGCAAAAAAAGCACTTGAAAGAACAGAAATTGATAATAAAAATCTAACAGTACTTCAAGCGGCATGCAAAGGTTGTGTACCAAGCCAAATACACGTAACAGAACTATGTCAGGGCTGTATAGCAAGACCATGCCAGCAGGCATGTAAATTTGGAGCAATAACGGTAAAAGACGGAAAATCACATATAGACGGCAGTAAATGTAAAAAATGTAAAATGTGCTTAAACGCTTGTCCATACAATGCCATAGTAAAAATAACCGTACCATGTGAAGATGCATGCCCTGTAGGAGCAATAGAAAAAGATGAACAAAGTTTGGCAAGAATAGATTTTGACAAATGTATAAATTGCGGAAGATGCATATCAGCATGCCCTTTCGGAGCAGTACATGAAAAGAGCCAAATAATAGATATTTTAAAGGCATTAAAATCAGATAAAAAGGTTATAGCACTGATAGCACCGTCAATAGCAGGACAATTCCCTGGAAATATTTATCAATTAAAAACGGCAATAATGAAATCAGGGTTTGACGATGTATATGAAGTAGCACAAGGAGCAGACATAACCGCACAAAACGAGGCAAAAGAATTTGCAGAGCGAATGGAAAGCGGCGAAAGCTTTATGACAACATCTTGCTGTGCAGGATATAACCAGCTTATCAAAAAGCATTTACCTGAAATAAAACCGTACGTATCTGATACAAAAACACCACTGTATTATATAGCAGAACACGTAAAACAGCTATATCCGGATGCAGTCACCGTATTTGTAAGCCCTTGCGTTGCAAAAAGAGCAGAGGGATTTGAAAATGAGAACGTCAACTTTGTAATGAGTTTTGAAGAACTCGGAGCACTTTTTGTAGCAAAAAAAATAGAGATTTTAAATTTAGAAGAAACACCGTTTGAAAAAGAAAGTTCAAAACAAGGAAGAAACTTTGGAATAACCGGCGGAGTTGCCCAAGCGGTAAAAAAATCTTCAAAAGATGAACAAGCCGTAAATTCAATGATATTAAGCGGCTTGAATAAAGACTCAATAAGAAAACTAAAGACCTATGCGAAAAACGGAACTTGCGAAAACGGCTGTAACCTAATAGAAGTAATGTGCTGCGACGGAGGCTGTATTTCGGGTAATGCGACATTGAATAATGTAAAAACCGCATCAAAACTAATTAATCAGCTGACAGAAAAAAGCGATGATATAAAACGAATTAAGTAATAACCAATGGTAATTATAGATATTTCAAAAAACGCTTAAAAGTGTCACCCTGAATTTATTTCAGGGTCTGTCATCGGTTAGATGCTGAAACACACTCCGCTATAGCTTCGGGTACAGGCTCAATCGTCCTAATTATACTGCGGCGGTTTGCTTTGTAAAGTTCAGCATGACAATATTATTAGATTTTGGATATGTTTAGTGGAAAATAATATATAGTTATCATAATTAATACTAAAACTTAATTACCGTCAAAGTTACTCTTCTCTCTGAGCTTTCATTCTGTTGTACAATTCTACAGCCTCTCTATCACGTATATCACAGACATATCGACCGTTTTCATCATACTTTGAAAAAGTACCCGAACCACGAGGGGCTTCATAAACATTTGTCCATACAGTAAGTCCTGTACCAACCACACCAGGAATAAATGTTGAACCTATATCCCAAACTCTCCCAAGTAAAGATTTTCTTCTTGATTGTTGCTCATATTTTGGATTATCAAGAATATCCTCAAAATGATTTTGTAATTGTACTCCTCTCTCAAGCTTATTTCTCAAAGCAGAAGAAAAGTCTCTACATTCATCTAATCTTTGTGCTTCCAATTCAGATTGTTCTCTTGCTGCAGCCTCTCTTCTTGCAAGAAGAGTTTGTCCTTGGTTAAATCTAACCAAAGCCTGGTCTGTTGTTTGCAAGCCTGATGTATCTATTTCACCATTTAATGTTACGTATTTTGGATCTTTCGGTGTTCCGATAATTAAATCACCTCTTGAATTTACGTTACCATTTTCAATATTACGAGCTTTAATTTCATCTGCTCTGGCACTTAATTCCGATGCCGACGGCTTATAATTCGGGTCATTTCCATGCTCCGCTCTTAATTCCAACTCAGCATAATACTGCCAGCCTTTGTTATTCTGCACAGGTACATCTGTTGTAATTTCTTCTTTCGGTTTTTCTTCCGCAACATCGGGCGATACCTCAGGTTCAGCCTCTATACTCGCTATACCATTTTGAATTTCAGTATGCTCACCATCAAGCCTTATACCGTCAGTTTCTAATTCTTCTCCTGTTCTGACTAAATCATTACCTGTTCTTGTTAAATCAGTATGCTGATTATTTAAATCTCTTTCTTGAGTGTTAAAATCATCTATTTCAGCACTCAAATCACTTATACTTCCCTGGACAGCAACACGTTCTGCATCATCTTCAATTCCATCCAAACTCGCCTGCAACGCAGATAATTGACCCTTTACACCAGTACGAAGCTGTTGAACATCAGTTATTTGACCCCCAACATTTCCTGTTTCAGCTTGATTATCCGCAACAGCTTGAGTATTTACCCCCGCATCAGAACTATTAGTCGAAATCTCACGCTCATTTACCACAAGTCTGTTTTGCAATGCCGCCAATTCAGGATTTACATTCATACCCATATATACCACCTTTTATTAAAGTATTGATAATCTTAAAGTCGGTAACATGGTCAAAAGACTTTAGTATCCCTATCCCTATCATATCATATCATATAGGGGATTATAACAGGGTTTCAGCCATTTATAAATCCGTATTTACAAAAGTTAACAAACTTAAGAGAAATCGTCAGAATACAATATTAACAATAGTTTTCAGGTTTGCAATATTTTTTAACAAAATGTTTTAAAATTGATAAAATCAATTATCAACAGAACCTCTCAAACTTTTACATTTTATTGATAATTCTACTTATCATCAATAGGCGGAACTACAAAATAATAAATCGTATATTCTCGAGGGAAACCAAAGAAATTACGAACCTCAAACTTATACTCGACAGGTTCAATAACAAAATCCTCGGATAAATAAGGACAAGACATTCTTACGTACCCTATTGTACTATCATACGTTCTGTCTACAATCATTGCCCCTGATTTTTTCAAATCATTTGAATCAATCCATGGGTCTTTATAACCATGAGTATCAAGAATTGTTTTAGGATGAGTATCACCATATATTGTTAAAGGCAAAGTCCATTCAATATATCCGCCTACATAATTTAAAGGTGTACCGACTTTTTCTGTCCAAACGGAGTTTAAATCTCCAAAGACTTTAGCAACAGGATATCTGCTGCGATAATTCTGTTCTACAGAAAGCAACCCGCCCAATGCCAGAAAAATGATGAACATTACGACATAAGCTGATTTTAAAGTAAATTTAAATTCTTGTTCAGAAATTTTTACAGGGAAAAAATAAAACAGCATAATTCCCGTTAAAAACCAAAATTCGAACCCCCATCGAGGACGCATAGTTCCACCCTCAATTAAACCCATTACAAGATGTACAACCAAAGGCACAAAACCAAGTAACATTAAAAACCAAAAATCTTTTTTGTTATAGTTTTCAACAAATTTAAACGGAGAGTTAAATTTCTTTTTTAGCAGAGCAAAAATAATTAAAGAACTCGCAATAAGCGAAATATTCACGGCCAAAAATAATAACGGTGCAGTTATATGGTTATACCAGCTTGTAGCCGTCAATTCGCCCTCAAAATACAAGAACGGAAAGAAATCATATTTAAAAAGCCACAAAAGGTGCGGTAAAAATATTAAAAACGCAAGAATTACAGAAAAATAAAAAAATCTGTTTTTAAAAATATCTCTTTTAAATAAGCATGCCCAAATAAGCATAGGTAACAATAAAAATGCCGTCTGATATTTGTTCAAACAGCTTATACCAACTATCAAGCCCATTTTAAACCAATCTTCGGCTTTATTTTCAGACATACAATCGTAAAAATAAAAACTAATAGCAGGAAGAGTAAACAGCAATACCACATCAGGATTAAAGCCGTAATAACCTGTTATATAGCTATAAACCCAGCATCCCTCAAGAATTATAACAGACAGCATAGCACTGTTTTCATCAAGAAATTTCTTAGCAAGACGATATATATAAATAAATCCTGCAATAATAAAAAATTGGCTCATTAAATATACGCAAAAATCAGATTTAAACGGCAAATAAGCCAAATAAGTAAGCCATCCTGCAAGCGGAGGATGTTTAGGAGTTCCGAAATCCTGCAAAGAGCCCCAGTAAATTCCCTCCAAAGCATCTGTAGGCAATACTGTTCTTATTAAACCTACACATGTCCATACAACCAAATGAATAATTAAAAATACACAGAACATTTTTTTTTCGTGTGTAAAATTTTTACAAACATCAATAAACATTATAATTCTCTTTCCAATTCATCTTTTAACAAATAATAATTATACTCAAAAAATTTAAAAATGCACTTAATTCTTTAAGTGAAAAAGAAAGTGTATAAACTCTTTTAATTTACATTTAAAATGCTAAAAGAGGATTGTGAAATATGTTTAGAGTAGAAAAAATCACCTTGAAAGCCATAATACTATTGATTTACAAACCTATACTTATAAAATTAATGAAATATTGACTAAGGCAAAAGCAGCATAAAACAAACTGTCACCCTGAACTTGCTTCAGGGTCTTACCATTGAATAAGTTTTTACAAAAATTTTAAGACTCTGAAATAATACTGAAACAAGTTCAGCATTACAGAAAATTAGTGTAAAATAGCACAAAAATCAAGACAAAAGTGGAAAAATAGTCCTATAAATTTCAACAATATAAACTCGCCTTAAACGCCCAACGAATGGGCAACACCGCCAACAAAAACCTCATCAAAACTGTCCTAAAAACCTATACAATAAAAAGCGGATGTTTGAAGAACAAACATCCGCTTTAATGGTGGGCAGGGGTGGATTCGAACCACCGTAGACTCGCGTCGGCAGATTTACAGTCTGCTCCCTTTAGCCTCTCGGGCACCTACCCGTATTTAATTTGCCTTTGACGAGATTTGAACTCGTGGCCTCTCCCTTACCAAGGGAGTGCGCTACCCCTGCGCCACAAAGGCGTTTTTATTCTTGATAAGGTAATAGCCGGCAATAGGAATCGAACCTACAACCTACGGTTTACAAAACCGTTGCTCTACCGTTGAGCTATGCCGGCATATCTGTTTCTTTTTTCCGCTGCCTTAGCTTTTTCTACCTCAGCAACGCCATATTTCTATTTTATTTATAAAATTCTTTTATGTCAAGCATAAAATTTTGACTTTTTAAAATTTATTCTTATATACCTATATAGAGGTAGTACAAATAGAGGATTTTTTATTCGATAACCTAAATTTTTTTTTACAGTGCCGATATTACAAATATAAATAAAATTATGAGGTAATTAAAAAATGTTAATCAAAAGTGGTGTTCGTTTTACGGACAATGGGTTAAAAACATCTATCAAGGCTATGCAGCTTCAACAAGCTATTGTTGGTGTAGCTAACGAAAATGTTTTAGGTTTTGATAAAATCGGTTATCAAAGAAAAGAAGCTGTTGTTTCTTCATTTACAGAATATCTTGGTGTTAACGGATTATCTCAAGCTACAGACACTACTATCGGCAGAATTTCAACTTCAGAAAACCCTTTGGATTTAGCTCTTAACACAAAAGGTTATTTTCAAATTCAAGGTAGAGACGGTATAAGATTAACAAGAGACGGTCGTTTCAAACTTGATAAACAAGGTAATCTTCTTAACCTTGAAGATCAGCCGGTTCTATCAAATGCAGGTGTTCCTATTAAACTTCCGTTTGTTCCTGACAAAATTTCTGACGTTGTTGTAAACACTAAAGGTCAAGTTAAAGTTTTCAACAAAAACACAAAAAGATTAGACAATGTTGCAACTCTTGGTGTTGTTGATTCAAACGGAGTCGGAATTACAAATCCTGAAGTTGCTCAAGGGTTCTTAGAATATTCAAATGTTGCTATTCAAAACGAATTTATGAACCTTATGCCAACAATTAAAGCTTATGATGCCAACAGACAAATATTTATGATAGAAAATTCGGTTCTTCAAAAAACAATAAGCCAATTAAGCAGTGCACAATAGATAAGTTTATAGGGTAAAGAGAGAGAAATAAAATTATGTACAATTTACAAGGAATTATAAGAAAAGGTATAAACAATTCAAACATACAATTTGACAGACTTGGTTATGTAGGTACAAATTTTGCAAACTTTGGAACGACAGGTTACAAGAACGTAACGTTTGAACAATTCCTTACAGAAGAAGGTTACGTATCTGGAACAACAAGAACAAACTGTGCACAAGGTGCATTAAGAATAACAAATAATCCATATGATGTTGCAATCAAAGGAACAGGCTACATTCCGGTAGTATCAGAAGACGGTAAAGTTGCATACACAAGAGACGGTTCTTTCAAATTAGGTAAAGACGGCTACCTGGTAACAAGCGACGACTGGATGGTAGGAAGCGGTATTCAAATCCCGTCAAACATACACAACTTTCAAATAAAAAGAAACGGTGATGTTATGGTTATGGATACAGCAATGTCAACTCCAAGAAAAATCGGTTCTATTCCGTTAGTTCAGTTTCAATCACCTGAAAGCTTAAAAGAAACAGGTCATAACAAACTTGTACAAACAGAAGACTCAGGAGCTCCAAAATTAATTAAAAATCACGACTACATATATCAAAACAATTTGGAAACAGCAAACGTTGATATCTACGGCGAAGTAAACAATATGTTAAGACTAAATGCCTCAATGCTTGCACACATGCAGTTAATGAAAGTAGCGTACGATATGTACAACAAAGGTATAAACATCAGAGAATCATAAGGGTAAGGTAAAGGATAACAAAAATGAATTTCAGCGTATCAAACAGTTTAAGCAAAACATCAAACATTTTAAATTTAATATCAGAAAGACAAAAACTTCTTGGTGCAAACGTAGCAAATATGGATACACCGGGATACCAAAAACAAGACATTAATTTTTCACAAATATTAGGAGGCTCAACAAGCACACTAGAAACCAAATTAGCAAGAAAATTTGACGGAGGAATGACAGCCGCAGAAAAATCGGATGAGCCTATAAATGCAGCAGAAGAATTAGTAAAAATGCAAAACAATTCACTTTTATACACAGTAGCAACAAGAAGAATGTCAAACATAATCACACAAATGAAAACAGTAGTAAACGTAGGTAAATAAGATTAATAATAAGGTATAAAAAGAAAGAAGAGAGAGGAAACAAATTATGGGTATAATGGATTCAATGTATATAGGTGCAAATGCATTAAAAGTACATGGACACAGATTAGACATCCACGCAAAAAACGTAGCAAACGTTGATACTCCAAACTATGTAAGAAAAATCCCTATGTTAAATGCCGAAAACGGCGGTGTTTCTTTCGCAGGAATAATGAGTTCTATGCAAAGCGGATTTATGTCAGGCAACGGAACTCTTGAAGGTGGAGTTAGCTTCACCGGAATTATGGAAGATCCTACTTTAGGTGAAAAAATTTACAAACCCGGACACCCGGACGCTGATGAAAACGGATACATCAGAGCTTCTAACGTAAATGCGATGGTTGATATTGCCGATGCAATGCTTGCTCAAAGAGCTTACGAAGCTAACCTTGCTGTTTTGAATATTTCAAAATCAATGGCTCTTAAAGCGGCTGAAATCGGTAAATAATTTTAAATCTCTAATTACCCTTTTTTAATCCCACACCTAATCCCTATACCCACTAATCTTTCTACACAAAGGTCTTTATCGTCAGATGAAGACCTTATTTTTAAATATTACAGGGATTATTGTTATCTTTATTATACTATTACAGATTTTTTCTCTTTTTAATTACCGCCAAAAATCTTTCGTAGCTTTCTTCCATAGGCAGTTCATACTCTATAACTTCTAAAAATTCAGCTTTATTTTTTAAAATAGTATCTTTTGCATCTCTTATTTCGTCAAAAACATTTTTAGATTTATAGCAGACAAAGTACCCTCCGTCTTTTAGAAGAGGCATGGCATATTCAACAACTTTACCCAATTTTGAAACAGCTCTGCTCACGACAATATCGTATTTTGTTTTTAAATTTTCAGCTCTGTCATTAATTAACGAGAGGTTATCCAATTCAAGGGTCTGTTTAAAATCCTCGACGGCACGAATTTTTTTAGCAATGCTATCCAGCCCCGTAACATTCAAACCCTCATAGCATATTGCAACAGGAACAGCAGGGAAACCACCTCCTGTACCTATATCAAGCATGGTTAATCCGTTTGGATTTATATTATATTTTTCAAAAAAATAAGAAATTGCGAGACTGTCAAAAATATGTTTTTCAAACAAAACTTTTTCGTCATTTTTACTAACAAGGTTTATAACCTTATTTTTTTCTAAAAATATCTCACTGAATTTCGTTATTTTGTTGTTCTTTTTCAGCTTCTGCTTCTGCTTTTCTAAATTTATACTCATTTTCTATAACCGCAAATTTATCATGACCCAGACGGAATTTTATATCATTTATACGCATTTCTATTTTATTTATATTATCCTTAGAGAACTCATTTTTTACCAAATCCAAAGCCGTAAAATATTCATTCAACGCAAGAGCATCCTGTTTTTGAGAGTAATAAAAATCTCCAAATGCTAATAATGATGAAGCATGATAGAAAATATCGTTTAATTTAACAGCACATTCCTTTGCTTTTTTAAAGTAAAACACAGCTTTTTCAGGAAGTTTTCGCTGCATAATTTGAGCCAATTTTGTTGCGGAAAAATACATTCCGTCAAAATTTTGGTTCGCCTCATCTATTTGATATGCCTGCAAGAAATTTTTTACAGCTATAGCGTTATCGTTTTTTTCCAAATACAATGTTGCTATATTCGAATATGCAGAGGATAAGAATTTATTAACCTTAGGGTCTCTGTTTATGTTAATACATTTTTCGTAATATTCAATAGCAGTTGTTATATCATTTTTATCATCTGATATCAACGCATATTTAAAGTATAATTCCGATAGTGTTTCCGTATCCATTGTTGTATTAGACAATTCCAACGCATTCTTATAGTAATCATATGCCGCATTTGTATTTGACAAACTATCCTCAATATTTGCCAATGCGATATATGTTTTTGTGGTAAGGATATGAGGATTTCCTTGAGAATTTACTATTTCAAGCAGCATACTTTTTGCCAAATCAAGCTTATATGTTTCATAATAAACATTTGCAATACTCAATTTAATATAATTTTCTTTTATTTTTTCGTCCGATTGAGCGTAACAATCCTTTGCAAGGTTATAATATTTTAGTGCATTATCTATTTCAGACAATTTATGGCATGCAAAAGCAAGTTTTGTGTATATTTTTGGAAGAAGAACTTTATACTGTTCATCATCGCTAAATGTCAATGCTTTTTTGTATAATTCACACGCAAGCTTGTAATTGTATTTAGATTCTTCCGATTTAGCGAGTTTTAAGTAATAAGAAAGCGAATCAGTTGTTTCTTCCTGCTGAACCTCATCATTCGCAGCCGCATCATCACGTCTGACATCTATATTAATAGAAGACTGCATTCTTTCGGAAACATTTTTATTCGGAGTTGAAATATTAAGCAATTTCAATTCATCTTCAGTTAACTTAAACGGCAAATTATTCAAATTAATATCGATATTAGAAACATTAGGTGTAACAGTAGAAATGTAATCAGGCTTATTTTGTTTATTTTCTTCGTGATTAGACTGACTGTCGGGCTGTCTTTCTGCGGAATCCTGATTTGTATTATCCCTATTCTGTTTCAATCTTGACAAATCATAGTCAAGCCCTCTTGCCATTGCCTTATAAGCATTAGGATTTACTTCTGTTTTTCTCGGTAAAAACAGAGTATGGTATTCTATTTCGTTTCTGATTGTCTGACGAGAAAGCAAAACACCTCTTTCCAAAGGTTTTAGCGGCAATTGACTTTCATAAAAATCAATAATGAATTTATGCAATTTTTGAGCCACATTATCAGGGATTGATATATCCATTTGTTCTCTAAAATAATCGTGAACAAATATCAATCCGTTATTTTGAATTAATAATTGGTTAGAGGTTAAAAATTCTATGTTTTCCTCATTGTAATAGTGAAGCTGTTTTAAAATTTGAGTTGTAACGCCGTGTCTTAAAAGGCATAGCAACCAGAAAAACTGAACAGAAATAGCAGGAATAATATCCAGAACTTCTTTTTCCAAATACTTGTTATAGCTTAGAAAACTTAACTTAAAGTTTTCCATAAAATCCTTCACATCAATATTTTTATATTTCAAAATACTTGCTGTAATAGAGGTATAAAAATAATATCCTCTGGTATGCTTGTATAAATCCTCCAAAAGTGAAGATGTAAGCGAAATTTTCTTCTGTTTTAAATATTTTTCAAACAGTCCTTTATCCAAAGCAGAAAGAGTTATTCTTTCATATTTTGAATCATCGGTAAATAATTTTCTGTCCAAAGTTCTTGAAACTATAATAATTTTAATTTTGTCAAAGCCGATAACGTGATTTATAAAATCCACAATTTCCTGAGTATTTTCTTTTTGAATAGAATCAAAAGAATTCAAAATAATAACAATAGGCTTTTCAATTGAAGTAAAATAAGCATTAATTTTAGCCGTAAAGTTCTCTGTTTTTGTTTTCAAAGGAGATATAACACCCTGAGTTTGCAATTTTTTAAACTCGTTAAAAAACATAAGCAGAATATCGTCTAAAATAGTTGTTTCAAAACAGTTGTACCAAAGCACAAGAGATTCTTTAGACAAAAAATTCAACGAATAATTTACAAGCTGTTTTTTCCCCGTACCCATAAATCCGTTTATAAACAACATTGGAGTATCTTCTTTGTAGAAATCATAAAAAGAATCCAACTGGTCTTTATTGTTCTCCAACAAGAACGGGTCAATCATATCTGAATTTTGTTTCAGTAAATCTTTTCTCTCTAAAAAGAAATTCAAAAATTGATATTTCATAAAGATATATTAAACGATTTTAACTTTTTTTGCAAATAGGAATAAAACAATTGTAAAATAAACCAATTGATAATAAAATATTACTAAAGAGGGGGATAAAATGGAATTTTTCAGAAGACACCAAAAATTAATTATAGGGATAATAGCAGTAACATTTATAAGCTGGACGGTAGGTCTTCTAATGCTTCCTCTTGTATTCAAATAAGGGAAACGTGAAAAAAAGATTATACAATATACTCAAAAATATTTTTATATTTGTTGTTATTTTTTCGTTAACAACAACAGTTGTGTTTGCAAAAGTAAAAACAAAAGAAGAGGCAAGAAAACAAATTAACCGCCTTAAATTTCTTGAAAGAGTAGAATCAAACAAATTATATAAAAACCAACAAAAACTGGAAACTACAACTGCCGACTTGAATTATTCAAAACAAAGATACTCAAATACAAAAGACCAGCTCGCAACACTGGAAACTCAGTTAGCATCGGCATTGAGTGAATACAATTCAATGGATTATCAGTTAAAGAACAGAATTCGCCAAATTTTTAAGTCGCAAAGAAAGGGCGTTGTTGTTCTGTTATTAGAGGCAAATGATTTTAATGACTTTTTAGACAGAATTTATTACTCAAATATAATTTTAAAACGAGACTACCAAAATATGGTTCAGGCAAGAGCGAAAGCAAAAGAAATCGCCTATCTGAAATACAACATAGAAGAAAAGAAAAAAATTCTTGCAAGTTCAATCAGACAAATAAATCAACAACAAGCATACATTCAACGCTCAATATCAAAAAATGAAAACATGATAAATAAATTAAGAACAGACAGGGTAGCTTACGAAAAAGCGGAAAAAGAACTTGCAAAACAATCTGAAAGCATAGGAACGATGATAAGTAAAAGTTCTTCAAGCTCAGCCCAAACCGTAAAAGTCGTATCGGGCTTCATCAAACCGATAGCAGGAAGAATTACATCACCGTACGGATATAGAACACACCCTATATTTAACAGCCGAACGTTCCACTCAGGAATAGATATAGGAGGCCCTTACAGAGGAGCAATACACGCATCAAACTCAGGCAAAGTAATATTTACAGGCTGGTACGGCGGCTATGGAAAAGTCGTAATCATAGACCACGGTAAAATAAATGGTGAACCGACTTCAACTCTATACGCACATATGGACGAAATAAAAGTAAGTAACGGAGCTTACGTAACAAAAGGACAAGTCATTGGGCTTGAAGGCACAACAGGATACTCAACAGGCCCTCACGTACACTTTGAAGTTCGTGTAAACGGTAAAACAAAAAATCCGTTAAATTATATTTAACACTAAAATAAAATAACATCTAAGGAATATAAATGAAAAAAATAATACTACTACTGGCTTTAATATTAATAAATACGCAAACAGTATTTGCAATACAAGAAAAAACTCTAAACGAATCTATGGGCGGGCCGTCTTTAGAAGAGTTAAGCAGACCGATATTTATAAGAGCAAAAACCGAAGAAGAAAAACTTCAAGAACAAGAAGATGAAAAAAAATTTCAGGAAAGCCAAATAATAATGACTGAAGAATATGAAAAATCATCTTTACATTCAAGAGGTAATTCCATAAAACCAATTCAATTCATAAGATTGAAAATAAAAAAAGCATCAATAGACAGAAAAAACAGAAAAAACGGAATAGTCGCAGACGAGGAAGAAATAATTGAAGAACCGCAAACAAAACTGCTGCTTGAATGCAAAGAAATGGAATACCTTGCTGATTTAAAAGAAATACAAGCAAGAGGCGGAGCAAAACTTTCATTTCCTGAACAAAACATAACAGCGACAGCAGACACAATGATTTATAACCAAAAAGATAATTTGGTCAAAATGATTGATAATGTAGTTGTAAAAAGAGGCGATAATGATGAAATGACAGGCGATTATATGCAAATCGACCTTAATGAAGAAATAGGAATTCTTGACAACATAAAATCTTCTGGATACGCAATAGAAACAGTTGCGGAAAAGGGAATAATGTACGGAGATAAGACGATACAAGAAAACGGTCATTTAACAATATCAAAACCTTTCAATATAAGAGTTCGTTCAGGTATGTACGGAGACCCCGATATTCAATATAAAGACGAGGACAAATACACCTACGAAGATATGACACACAATAGTAAATTCGTCATCAAATCAAGCCATATCATAGTTAATTCAAAAAAAGACCTTGATAAAATAACCCTAAAAAATTTAGAAGTATACAGAAACGGAAAACGAATAGTAAAACTTCCGTCAACAACTCTATACCAAAACAAAGAACAAGACTACTTTGAAGGGAATTATCCTGAAATAGGTTCTCGTTCAAAATTAGGTATGTTCATAGGACCCGGTGTTGTATTTGAATTGCCAAAAGGTGCAATATTCAAAGCAATACCAATGCTGAATTATCAGGGAAAACTTGGTATAGGCGGTATAGGTAAATTTAGAAGTGCAACAAACTACACCGAAGTTGGATATGGTAGTGCCGCAGATTTGTTCACAGTAAAAGGACGTCAAGAACTTGATAATAACTTATACGTTAATTACGGAATGAATTCGTATATTGATAACGGTTTTTTAGGTCAAGGCTGGGCAAAATATGCGGCAGATGTTGTTTACGAAAAAAGAAATAACATAACTAACTTTATGGGCAAAAACAGAAACTTGCATTTTGAACAAATAGTAAGTGCAGGATATATTCAAGACGACGGCTCTCAAGAAAATTACGACAGCTGGAATAAACACATGTTTGATAAAAATCACAAAAAACTGGAAAGTAATGATATTGGTACAGCCAGATTAAGATATATGATTGATTTATACCAAAACATATATCACCACGAAAGTCCGGAAAAACTATTCTTTGCAGACTTATATATATATCTTCAAGGTGCGGCATCAGTATACGGAACAGGAGATACACAATTTGTCGGAAGAATAGGGCCAATGTTAAGAACTCAATGTAAATACTGGGTGCAAGATATCGGATATTATCAATCAGCATATCACGATGAAACACCTATTCCAATTTTTGATGCTTACAGATACGGAAAAGCCAATGTTTATCTGAGAGAATCAATTAAAGTATCAAAAATGCTTATGTTATCATGGTACGGCTCTGCAAATTTATCGGATGATGCTCCGGACGGAAGACTGTTCCAGGAAAGTAAATTTGTCATAGGTATTGGCCCTGATGACTTGAGATTAAATCTTGGCTGGGATGCTGTCAGACAAAATACTTACATAGGTTTTACAATAGATATGGATGCTAAAGGCAGTGAAATTTATTACGATAAAATGGAAATAAAAAATCCTGATAACTTCGGTCAAAAAGACAAACATGGTCTTCAAGCATTGGAAAACATAGATGAAAGCGAAGAATTAAAATACAATGTATACAGACCTGTTAACAACGATAAAAAAGTATACCTTGAAAAGTGCCAGGTAATTGATATCGAAGATTCTTCTCTAAGAATGGAAAATGAACAGCTGTAAACATCCGTCAGATAAAATTTAGCAGTTAAGACTTTAAAGCTTTAACCGCAGGAGAGAGAATATAAGTTTTGATAACTTTTGACTTAGAGCGTTTAACAGGATTGGACGCATAGACAATAGAAGACGAACCTAAAATACTCGAAGCAGACGAAGATTTTTTAACCATAACCATAATTATAATATACAAAATTATGAAACTGAAAACATTATAAAAAAATATAAAAATTAGGGATAGTAAAAGAAAGAAGTATGAATTCAAACCAAAAGCCAATTTTAATAATAATATTAATAAGTACTATTATCGGATTAGGGATAGTAACATCTGTTAATTCAAAATTAGCGTTAACTAAAAGCATGAATATATATAGTGCGGGACTTGAATATTATAAAGAATCAAATTACACAAAAGCATTTAAAACCTTCGGAAAAATATCGCATCTTTCAACTCTAAAACCCGCAGCAATGTACAGACAAGCACGAGCTTTGGAACAAACAGGACATTTTCAAAGAGCAATACTTACATATAATATACTTGCCCTAAGATATCCAAATTTTCAATTAACACCAAAATCCAAATACAATGCAGCAAAACTGTCATACGATATCGGCAAATATAACCAAGCAAAAAAACTTTTCAGAGAAGTGTCAAATAAATACTCCGAAACCGAATACGCAACTGCAAGCGAATATTATTTGGGGATGATTGAATATAAAAATTCCAAAAACATACAAAATAATACTCAAAAACTCTTTACGGAAGAAAAAGCTCTAATCAGATTTAGACAATACTTAGATAACGCCCCCGGCGGAAGATATGCACAAAACAGTATTAACAGAATTAAAGAATTACAAAACAATAAACTTTCAAGAGAAGATAACTACCTGATTGCAAAGTCATATTACGCACTATATGACTACAATACAGCATCAAAATATTTTTCAAAAACAGACATTCCTCTAGCTTGGGCGGATATTGTCAAAAATGATTACGAATTAAAAAACTATTCCAAATTAAGAGCCCTTACAGAAAGGGGGTTAATGGAGTACTCCTATAACATTGAACCTAAAGAAGTCCACAAAGCTATAGACCTTTACCTTTCTACCTTAAACAGCAAAACAGAGGGTGTAAAAACCCTTTTAAACCTTAATAAAAACGCAAACGGATATGATTACCTTTTATATCTTAACTGTAAAAATACTCCGCAAAACGCACAAGCAGAATGCTATAAAAATATATACTTTAACTACCAAAACGGGCAATTTGCCGCAGATGCATTGTATAACATGTTTTACGATGCTATAAAACAAAAACAATATCTCTATGCAAAAAACCTTGGCGAAGAACATTTAAAACTATACCCTCACACAAATTCAACTCCTGCCGTTATGTTTTGGCTCGCAAAAGTACACAATAAATTGAAATACTACAATGTTGAAAAAAATTACTACGACAAATTATTAAAAGAATACCCTGACGACTATTATGCATTTCAAGCGTATTTAGAGTCAAAACGGATAGAAAACCCTATTTTAAAAACGGATATAACAGAAAAGAAAGTAATGTTTCCGTACAAAATGAACAACAGCAACGATATGATAGTAAAACTTGCAATGCTGGAAGATTATTCACTGTTAAAAGACATCTGCGAAAAAGATAAATTCATTCAAAGCTGGCTTGAATACCAAAAAGGAGAATATTCAAAATCAGCTGTTATCGCAAGAGATGCAATGGCAGAATTAAAAGAAAAACCGCATGTTGACGACTTAAGATGGAGACTGGTATATCCAATTCACTATTACAAAGAAATAAAACAATTTGCAGGGAAAAATAATCCCGTAATAATTTTATCGCTTGTAAGAGAAGAAAGCTATTTTAATCCCGCCGCACGAAGTTCCGTAGGAGCACAAGGACTAATGCAGTTAATGCCTCAAACAGCAAACGATATAGCTGACAGAAACGGTATTAAATACTTTGAACTGTATAAACCAAGCGATAACTTAAAAATCGGCAATCTATATTACGCATACCTAAAAAATATATTACATGGAAAAGATTTCTTCGTAATTCTTGCCTATAACGGAGGATTTAATGCCGTAAATAAATGGAAAGACTACTTAGACTACGAAGGAAATAATGACTTTTTAGAACAAGTACCTTACCAAGAAACACAAAATTACCTGAAAAAAGTTATGAAAAGCTACTGGAATTACATAAGATTATATTAAAAATAAAGGCGGGCTGAATTTCAGCCCGCCTTTATTTTTTTATTATTTTATCTAATTTTTAAAAGCAGGTTCTTCCG
The DNA here is from genome assembly GCA_017478515.1 of bacterium. Classification (GTDB taxonomy): domain Bacteria; phylum Cyanobacteriota; class Vampirovibrionia; order Gastranaerophilales; family Gastranaerophilaceae; genus UBA791. The sequence goes on along the minus strand of JAFVDH010000031.1, from coordinate 23,500 downwards.
TTTTAACTTCTGCATTTGCAAGAGATTCGACATATTTACCTGCATAAACAGCAGCCACAGCCCCATCTGATGTTGCTGTAATAACTTGTCTTAGCGGAGTAACCCTTACATCCCCTGCCGCAAATACACCATTTAACGAAGTTTTCATCGTTTCATCAGTTATGATAAACCCATTAGAATCCTGTTCAACTTGCCCGTTAACAAGTTCCGTGTTAGGCAAAAATCCTATATAAGGAAATACACCGTCAACGCTCAAACTTGAACTTTCATTTGTTTTAACATTTGTTAAACTCAATGATTTAACAGTATCTTCACCCAAAATTTCATTAACAACAGTATCATAAACGAATTCTAATTTCTCATTTTTAAAAGCTAAATTTTGAACGATTTTATCAGCTCTAAATTCATTTCTTCTGTGAATAACATAAACTTTTTGAGCAAATTTAGTCAAATACATAGCCTCTTCTAAGGCAGCATTTCCACCGCCGACAACTGCAACAGTTTTATCTTTATAAAAAGCTCCGTCACAAATTGCACAATAGCTCACACCTCTTCCAATAAATTCTTTTTCACCATTCACACCCAATTTCCTAGGCTGAGCACCTGTTGCAATAATAACTGATTTTGCTTTGAAAGTATGTGTCAAAGTTTCAATAACTTTTGGATTAGAAATCAAATCAACATGCTGAATTTCCTGCATAGGAAACTTATTAATTCCGAATTTATCAGCATGTTCTTCCATTTTTTCCATCAAATCGTAACCGCCGATAACAGGAAAAGCAGGATAATTTTCTAACTCTAAATAATTTGATGGCTGACCGCCAAACATACTAATATCAACAATAGCTACATTACCTGCACCTCTTGCAGCATAAATTCCCGCAGACAAACCGGCAGGCCCTCCGCCTAATATAACGGTATCAAATTCCAAAACTGTACTCATTTCCTCACCCTTATATAAATTTTGACGTAAAAAGTTTTATTTTGTTTCAAAAATTTTTTATTTTTTATAAATTTGGCAAATGTCATATTTACTATGACATTTGCCAAAAATTCATAATTTAACTACACTTATCATTACACCGTAATCATTTTTTCTTGAAGAGTTTTAGCAGATTCTTCATAACCTGCTCTGCCCATCAAAGCGTAAGTATAATTTTTAGCCTGTTCAACGCCCGGTTGATTAAATGTATTAATATTATATAACTCACCTGCAATAGCAGTTTGAACTTCAAGCATATACAACAATTGAGCCACGTTATAAGCATCAACTTTCGGTACTGAAATTGTCACTGTAGGTCTGTTGTAATCTGCAAGTGCAACCCTTGTTGAATCAGCTTCTGCGTTAATCAATTGATTAATAGATTTTCCGCCTAAATAACCTATTCCTGTGTAATCAAAGATTTCAGGGATTTTTAATTCATTATCAAATTCTTCGACACGAATAAATGAGATAACTTTATCATTAGGCCCTTCATTATAAAGCTGAATTTGAGAATGTTGGTCAGTAGCACCCAAAGCCTTGATTGGAGTAGGCCCGATATGAACTTCTTTACCTTTATTATCAACTTGTTTGCCTAAAGATTCTGCCCACAATTGAACATACCAATCAGAAACAAATTTTAATCTGCTTGAATAAGGCATCATTACAGATAATCTTTTATTTTTCTTTGTATCGTATAAATAATGAATTAAAGCGTTTTGAGCAGCGATATTTTCTTTAATATTAGTATTTTTCAATGCTAAATCCATGTCCTTAATACCGTTCATAATTTCATCAATATTAATACCGACCAAAGCCAACGGAAGCAAGCCTACAGCTGAAAACACAGAAAATCTTCCGCCAACATCATCAGGAACAACAAAAGTTTTATAACCCTCTTGGTCAGCAAGCTGTCTTAAAACGCCAACTTTTTTATCTGTTGTAGCAACAATATTTTTTCTGTATTCATCACCAAGTTCTTTTTCCATAATATCTTTAACAATCATATATTGAGACATTGTTTCTGCAGTAGAACCTGATTTTGTAATTACGTTAACAAGAGTTCTTTTCAAATCTATCGTATTTAACAAACCGGTAATTTGGTCAGGGTCAATATTATCTAAGAAGAATAATCTCGGATAATTATCTCTTTGTTCAGGAGTTAATAAATTCCAATAAGGTTTTAGAAGAGCTTCAGAAACAGCAATACCGCCTAAAGCAGAACCACCGATACCCAAAACCAAAACATTATCAAATCTGCCTCTTACCATTGCGGCAAATTCTTTTACATACCAAACAGTTTCTTCATTATAACCGAGATTCATCCATTGAAGCCATTGTCCGGGTTTATCTTTTCTTTTATTCAAATCAGTAATTATTTGAGCAATTTTATCTTTATGCTTGGAAAATTCCTTTTCAACTTCTAAACCATGCTCTTTGCCGATAACATCTTTGTCTACATAACGGTAATTTAATTTAATCATCTCTTGATTCTCTCCATATGGGTAACTACTAAAACAAATGTACATACAGCCTGCACAAAACCGCTGTACACTTATTGTACTATTTAAAATTTTTTTTACAATAGGGAAGTTACGAAATTTACTATTTTAAATCCATTTTTTGATAAGAATTAATTTTACCACGTTCCTTATAAAGTTTTTGGAAATTTTCCTGAGATTGCTGATAGTTATTAATAGTAGCCTGCAAAGATTTATTCACGGCATAAAAAAGTACCGGAAAACTTATGATAACAGTCAAACAGACAACTATAAGATGTTTAAAATAATTTTGACGAACCTTTAATAATTTAGATTTTTTATTATTTTCCTGTTTTTCAAAAATAATATTGTTAATAAGCTCTGTTCTTTCGTCAATAGAAAGGCTGTCGACATAATCAACATTATTAGGAGTAATATAAACTACATATTTTTTACAGTTCATTTTAGGAAAATCAACCGCAGCCTGGCTATCAGGAACAGACCCATTAACCGAAACAGAAAATGAATTAGGATTTTCAGGTTCTTTATTAAAATCCTCATTAGTCATATTTGCAGCTTCACCAACATCAACATGCTGCTGAAGCTGCTGAGTCAAAGCTTCAATATTGATATTGTCATCAAACTCAATATCGTCATCATCATCGTCATCATCAAAGGAATTAAACTTTTCTTCTTCAGAAAGCTCTGTATTTAACTTTTTTTCGTCCAACTTTGCCTCAAAAATTTTATTTATGATAAAATAATTATATATTATATTTTAGGATTTATCAACTATGAACATCAATAAAGACAAGTTAATCAGTTATATAAATGAGTTAAAGAATACCCGAGTACTAATAATCGGGGATTTAGCAATGGATGAAATGGTTTACGGCAATACCGAAAGAATATCCAGAGAAGCACCCGTATTAATATTGCTGCACGAAGAAACAAAATTAATATTAGGAGCAGCCTCAAATGCCGCAAATAACGCATCAAAAATAAACAGCGGAAAAGTATCGGTTATAGGTGTTCTTGGAGAAGATTATCAGGCAGAACAACTAAAACAAGTATTTGAAAAAGAAGGAATAAATACAGAATATCTTGTTTATGATAAAACCAGAAAAACTACAACAAAAACACGTATTTCAGGGTCATGTTCCCAATCAGTAACCCAACAAATTGTGAGAATTGACAGACAAACATCAACACCTCTTTCAAAAGAAACCGAAGATAAAATTCTTGAACAAATCGAAAAAGCTGTTCCTCAGCACGATGCAATAATCCTTTCCGATTATCATATCGGAACATTAACGCAGAAAATAATTGATAAATCTATAGAACTTGCTAATAAACATAACAAAGTAATAGTTGCAGATATACAAAAAGATTTTGATAAATACAAAAATATAACCTCATTAACACCAAATCTTCCTGATACACAAAAGTTTTTAGGATTTAATTTAAACACTAAAGAAGATTTTGAAAAAGCGGGAAGCATACTAAACAACCTCATAAAATCAAAATCAATCCTTGTAACATGCGGAGATAGAGGAATGATGGTAATAGAACCGAATTACAAAATAACAGAAATTCCTGTATTCAATAAATCACACGTATTTGATGTAACAGGGGCAGGCGACACAGTTACAGCATTGTATACAATGGCATTGAGTATAGGTGCAGAACCGGTTTATGCCGCAGTGATAGGCAACATAGCCGCAAGTATAGTTATTAAACAATTCGGATGTGCAACGACAACTATTGAAGAATTAATAGATATGACTTTAAAAAAGGAGAAAGAACTCTGCATTAATTAAACTACATTTAACCCTGATAAAGTAGAAGAAAAAATTATAAAAAGGAGCGAAATATGATAGCAAAATTAAAAGAAATAAAAACTGTTGATTGGATAATTTTAGCGGGAATTTTAGCCGCAATAATTGTCGGATTTTTAACATTTTCACACATAAGACAAACGGCAGGAAAACAAATTGAAGCAACCTCAAAAATCGGATTTCAAATCTTTTTAAGAAGCGTAACCATAACAGGAAATGAATTACCGATGAAAGCAGGAGAAAAAACATTCCTTACAATAAGAAATGTTCCGTATAAAGATTTAGACGTTACCGACGTAAAATTTGATACAAAAAAAATAGTTCTGCCAAACGCACGTGGAAAAGAACCGTTTACGATGGTAGATGACGTATCACAGGCATTTTCGTATGATATTTTACTAACAGTTGTTGACACTGCAAAAATAACAAAAGACGGTGCAGTTGTAGGCGGTAACAAAATTAAAATAGGGATTCCCGTTACTATTGAGGGCAAAAATTACAGATTTAACGGCGTGATTTCTGATATTCAAATTTTGAATGACGAAATTCAAAACCAAACTAATGATGAAAATAAGGAAGTTAAAAAAGCTCCTGACAGTATTACTTAGGACATAGGATAATGTTTGAAAAACTGATTTCTTTTACCAGAGAAAAAAGTGAATATATTTGTGAAAACAGTTTCATTATAAAAAATATGAACAATATAATATTATTTTTTATAATATTAACACTGCTTTCGACATTATACTGTTCTACTGATGCCATCGGATTTTTAGCCTTAATCGTTATTTTTTTATCAGCAGTTAAACTGTTTATACAAAAAGATAGCATAGTTAAAATAAACAGCATTGATACAGCTTTATTAATTTATTTTATTTTTGTAGTTATAAGCTTAGCGGGCTCAACATTATTTTATTTAAGTTTAAAAGGATTTTTAAAAACCTGTACATATTTAGGATTTTATCTTACAATAGTGCATTTTTTGAACAGTAATCGGAATAAAATTAATACTATTTTACTAACAATTGCAGGCATCGTAAGTTTTGAATCAATATACGCAGTATTTCAAAACACAATACCGACAAATACAAATCTAACCTGGCAGGATGTAAGTTATTTAAGACCGGAAGAAGTTATGACAAGGGTTTACGGAACTTTACAACCATATAATCCAAATCTTCTTGCTGGATTTTTAATAGTCTGTATTCCAGTTGTATACGGAATTTGTGCCAAATTTTTAGTCAAAAAGCACTATAAATCTGGGATTATTGCATTAATATTCTCTGTAATATGTTCTTGGGCAATAATTTGTACAGGATGCAGAGGAGCATATCTGGCTCTTTTAGCAATATTAGGCGGAATAATTTTAATATCAGCAAAATTTTTATGGCAAAATTATAAAAAAATATATATAGCTGTTATTGGCGTAATTTGTTCAATTTCAGCTCTTGCGATACTCTCTCTGCAATCAATAAGAATGAGATTTTTATCAATATTCATTATGCGTCAAGACAGCTCAAATTCTTTTAGATTTAATGTATATCAAGCATCCTGGAAAATGTTTACAGATAATTGGTTATTAGGCATTGGCTGCGGCAACCAGAATTTTAGAGAAATTTACGGATTGTATATGAAAACGGGTTTTGACGCTTTAAGCTGTTACAACATTTTTCTGGAAATAGCCGTAGAAAGCGGTATCTTTGCACTCTTAGCATTTATAGCATTTTTATACATCATGCTTTCAAAGGGAATAAGATTTGTTTTACATTCAAACAATATTTATGACGTTATTTTAATGTCAGCAGGGTTATTAAGCATAATTGGCGTTATGGTGCATGGTTTTGTGGATACGGTATTTTTCAGACCACAAATACAAATTATCTTCTGGATAATGTGTGCAGTATTGAGAGTTAAACTTTTTGAAGAAAATTAAAAGTTCAATGTTTTCTGACTTTTACAAGAATGAACAATAAATAACAAGGATTATGCAGTGTTATTTTTGATTTTTATGACAACTTTTCTGTTTTATAAAGGTTATAGCCCTCGTAATGATAACTGGCATCAATGCCTTTCATATAAACTTCCCTGTCGTTTATTTTATCAGTTAAAGCCTCTTTCAGAAGAACTTTGAGTTCTACTGTTTTTACAGGGCTGCGTTCCATTGCAAGCAAATAATCTTCTTTATCTATTTTTGCCCAATCAACAACTTTTCCTAACTCTTTTTTAAGAATTAAATCCAGCCAAATACGTGTACTTCTGCCGTTACCCTCTCTACATGGATGTGCAATATTCATTTCAACATATTTATCTACAATTTCATCAAATGTTTTTTGGGGCATTTTATCAATATGTTCTAACGAGGGTTTTAAATACATTACAGGTGCAAATCTAAAATTACCTTTAGCTATATTTACTTCTCTTATTTTTCCCGCAAAATCATATATTTCAACAAATAAATATTCGTGAATTTTTGACAAAGACTCAAAAGTTCCTGCTTCTAATTTATCTAAAACTCCATTTTCAAATAATTCTAAAGCTTTCTTCTTGGTTAATTTTTCTTCAATATTTGCAAGTTCAGCAGAATTAGTTATATTAAACTTGTTTTCTAAAGCCATTAAAACCTCTTATATTCATATTATACTATAAATATAGAAATATTTTTGATTTCACGGTAGGTTTATTATAAATATATTGTTTACACCTACGAAATATACATGCAATCGCCGTAAGAATAAAAGCGATATTTTTCTTCAATAGCAGATTTATAGGCATCAAAGATAAAATCTTTTCCGGCCAAAGCACTTACAAGCATTAGTAATGTAGATTTTGGAAGATGGAAATTTGTTATTAAATTATCAACGACTTTAAATTCATAAGGCGGATATATAAAGAGTCTTGATGAAGATTTGCAAGCCTTAATTTCACCAAATTGTTGATATGCCGTCTCAAGAGTACGAACAGAAGTCGTCCCGACGGCAACAAGTTTTTTACCCTTAGCTTTTGCGTTGTTTATCATATCGGCAGTTTCCTGAGAAATTTCAAATTCTTCCGAATCCATTTTATGCTCAAGAATATTTTCGCATTTAACAGGTCTGAAAGTTCCAAGCCCTACAGTTAAGTTAACATAAGCAATTTCAACACCTTTATTTTTAAGCTTATCTAAAATTTCTTGAGTAAAATGAAGCCCCGCAGTAGGTGCAGCGACAGAACCCTCGTGTTTTGCATACACTGTCTGATAACGGTCATAATCCAAAGATTTTCTCTCATCATCCGTCATTTTTCTTTCGATATACGGCGGCAGCGGAATATTTCCGACTTTATCCAAAATTTCATACAAAATACCGTCATAAAGAAGTTCTACAAGCCACTTTCCATCACCCAAATTTTCCAAAGCCTTAACAGAAAGACAATCCGCTATTTTAATAATCATCTCTATTTTTATACGCTTTGATGGTTTTATTAAAGCTTCCCATTTTTTATTTCCGCAATCTTTCAGCAGGAATATTTCAATTAAAGCACCTGTATCTTTATGTCCGTAAAGGCGGGCGGGTATAACCTTTGTATTATTTAAAACAAGAATACAGTTTTCATCAAGGTAATCAGTTATATCGTAAAAATGCTTATGATAGAACTGATGATTTGCTCTGTCAAGAACCATCATTTTAGAATTTTCACGCTTATCACTTGGAGTTTGAGCTATTAATTCTTCAGGTAAATTATAATCAAAATCTGAAACTAACATAATTTATTATTCTTTAGGCTCTATTTTCTTTGCTTTTGCAACAACATCATCGTCAATTTTTTGTTTTTTAGCTTCTTCTTCTTTATCAATCTGTTTATTTATAACAACGGTTTGGAAGACCTGGAACAAATTTGAAACAACAAGATATAATAAAACCCCCGCAGGAATAGGAATAAATACGAAAGTAGCCGTTAACATAATAGGCATAAACGTATTCATTGATTTTTGCATAGCCTGTTGAGCGGGGTCTTGAGGAGCATTTTTATTTGTTGCCATCATAACTTTTTGGCTGAATACCATTGTCAAACCAAACAAGACAATTAACAGTAATACGTCATAATGGAAACTGTTTTTAACAGCTTTTGACGGCATTTCAGTCATCAAAATTCCGTCTTTTCTTACAAATGTTGCATCTTCAGATTCTTTTGTCTGCATATTTGTAACTTTAACTTCAGCCTTTTCAATTTTATCAAGTTTAGAGAATTTCAAATCCAAGCTGTCTAAGCTGATTTTAAAATCAATAGGCTGGTCAGGAACTATATCCCCTTGAACACTCAATGCTTTATTAGGTTTTTCAATTTTTACCGCATCTTCAACAGTGCCATCCGTAAAATAAACTTTTGCAGTCTTATTCAACATAAACGTATCGTATTTTGAAACGCCCATTACACCGTCATTTGAAATACCTGCATTAGTTTTTAGAGTTGCATCAAGTCTGTTTATAAATAGAAATGATGTATCACCCGCCATAGATATAAATTGCGGACTCATCAAAGATGTATATAACAAAATAAATATAGGCATTTGGATTAATAAAGGAAAACATCCTGCCATAGGATTGAATTTGTGTTCCTTATAAAAGTCCATCATTTTCTTTTGCATTAATTGAGGGTCATTTTTGTATCTGTCTTGAATAGCTTTCATTTTAGGCTGTAATGTCTGCATAATTCTCATTGAGCGTTGTTGAGAAACCCCCAAAGGCCACATCAATGCTCTTATTACTATTGTCAGCAATATAATGCCTACACCAAAACCACCCACTACAGATAGTGATTTTAACAATTTTATCATTAACGTTACAAAATCCATTTTTATATCCTCAAATCTTACGTTTCCCTAATCTAACTTTGTTTAAGATAACCCAAAAACACACATAAGTCAAATAATAAAACTAGTTGTTATTATTTTCCAGAGCATTTTTTAAAGCCTTTTCCAACACAACAATTTTTTGTTCTAAAACTTCAACTTTTGAAGAATTTTCACTATCTGATATATCAATTTTTTCTACTTGTCTTTTGTAGCTTTTTAATTTATCGTTCAAAACAAGAACAAACGACTGCATGTAAAATATTCCTGCAAAAAGTCCTGCAATACCTGTTAATGCTGCCATTTTGCTGTGTGTTGTATAAACAATGTAACCTATTATAGCTAATAATGCTATCGTTATTATTTTAAACAGAATTTTCAATTTTTACTCCTTAAATACTTTAATACTCGTTTTAATTTTTCATCATAATCAATTTCAACATTTATTATCTCATCAGAAAAGGGCTTTGTAAAGGTTAGAGAATATGCCATCAAAACCTGTTCTTGAGTATGAATTTTAGACATGCCGGCCCCATAAAGTGTATCATTCATCACAGGATGACCGATTGACGACATATGAACCCTTATTTGGTGGGTTCTTCCTGTTTTCAATTCCAATTCAATAAATGTGTATTCTTTAAATCGTTCCAAAACTTTAAAAAGAGTTAAGCTTTCTCTTCCGCCGTCAACTATATCCATGCGTTGAGGATTTTTAGGACTTCTTGCAATAGGTTTATTTATAATACCCTCATCTAAATCAATAACACCCTTTACTACCGCATAATATTTGCGTATTGCAGATTTTGTTTTTATTTGTTCTTGCAAAAATTCGTGAGTTTTATTATTTTTTGCAGCCATTAAAAGCCCTGAAGTATTTCTATCAAGCCTGTGAACAATGCCTCTTCTAAATTCTCCGCCAATATCTGATAATGTTTCCGGACAGTAATTTAAAAGAGCATTAACAAGAGTACCTGTTTTTTCTTTTCCTGCAGGATGAGTCAGCATGCCGGACGGTTTATTTACAACAAGCATATTTTCGTCTTCATATTCAATATCAAGCGGAATATTTTCTGCCGCAAGAGGTTTTATTTCAAAAATATCATCGGAAAATTCGACAATATCGTGTTCTTTTAATGAATAAGACGACTTCTTTTTATCACAATTAACTTTTATTAAACCATCTTTTACAGCATTTTGAACAGTTTGTCTGGATATATCATCAAACAATTCACTAACAAACTTATCCAAACGTTTATGTTCATCATTTTCTTCTATCAAATATTTCATCTTATATATTCTTCAAAATATTTTTACTAAATAATAAAACTATTATAAACAAAACAGCAATATTTATAGACATATCAGAGAAGTTAAAAATAGGAAAATCCACGAAATTCAAATGAATAAAGTCTCTTACATATCCGAAAAAAATACGTTCATACAAGTTGCAAAAAATACCCGACATCAATAAAGAGGAACAAAAAACGGCTTTCATAGATAAAGTTTGCAGATTATTAATTGTATAAACGAGAACGACAATAAGAGCCGCAGCAGATAAAGCTATAACGGCGTAAGGATAATTTTCAAGCAAACTAAACGCTGCACCTGTATTTTCAACATATCTAAGAGAAAACACTGGATTTACAACAGTTAGCCCCAAATCCATTTCATCCAGCAGCAAATCAGTCAAATACATATTTGAGGCAATAAAAAATATCAATGTTACAATAAGATAAATCATCTTGCTTGTAATTGAAGACTCAGCTATTTTTGTTAACTTGTTAGATTTTCGTTTCTTTTTTGCCATTTTCCGATACTGTAATAAATTTATTTTCAGGAACTACATTAACCCTGTTTATAATATAACCAACCCCTGTTAAAAGAGTTTCAATTTGTTTTGTTTTTGTCAGAACAGGCTTAGTTATGCAATAAGTCACAACAATATACTCATTTAAGTTGTCTTGATTAGATTTAAAAACTCTTTCCAAAATCCCGTCCTGAGGAACTTTTCTATAAACTTCTTCCGCATTTTTATGAGGATAAATAATTTTTTCCTGCCCGATTGTAGCCACAACGAAAGAATCTTTCGGAATGCCTTGAACGTTAAAAGTTGCAACATACTCTTTACCGGCCAAAACCCTGCTTGGGGCAGTAAATTCTATATTCAATTCTTTTGCCTTTTCAAAAGCAAGCACAGTTTGCTCATCAACAACATAATCAGATACAAACTTCCACTGATTTTGAGTTTTTCTCATATAATATACGATATTTGAAACGCTTGTTAAAGTTCCCTCAACCGTTTTGTCGTCAATAAGTTCCGAAGTAGAGCCTTTCAATATTTCAGTAACCTCTGCTATAGCATAATTTCCGTTTACTTCAATATTTTTAATTTTCAATTCCTGTTTAATATTTGTATATTTTTTCCAGGTTTTATCGATAATATCAACATAAACCTTTTTAGGCATAGCATCGACAGTCATATAATCATCAGCATGAAGACGTTTTATGCCCTCCATATTTTTGCTGTTTTCGTATTGAACGTATTCATTTAAAACAGCTCTGATTTCTTTTACCGCCAAAGTATTAGACTGTTGTTCAAGAGTTTTTTGAGCAGCATCAGCCTGAGGGATTAAAAATAAAATAAATATAATTGTTAAAATAAATCTTTTCATAAATCCATTATACCCTAAATATTTACATTTGCCATCATTTGAATTAAAGTATCGATTGTTGTATCCATGCTAACGATATCAGTGGTTCTTTGTTGTAAAAATCCGTTAATTTGAGGCATCATTTCGATAGCAATATCAAGACTAGGATTAGAACCTGCCTGATACATCCCAACATCAATCAAATCCTTGTTTTCACGATACAAAGCAAGGAGTTTTCTCATTTTACCGGCAGCTTCTTTGTGTTCAGAAGAAGCAATAGCACTCATCAAACGGGAAATACTTCCAAGAACGTCAATAGCAGGATAATGGTTAGCCTCAGCGACTTTTCTGGACAAGAAAATGTGACCGTCCGTAATACCACGCACCGTATCAACAATAGGGTCGTTAATATCATCCCCCTCCATCAATACGGTATAAAACGCAGTAATAGAACCTTTAGGACTGTTACCTGCTCTTTCAAGAACTTTTTGCAGCCAAGAGAAAATTGACGGCGGATAACCTTTCATCGTAGGCGGTTCTCCCAGTGACAAGCCTACTTCACGTCCTGCCATTGCACAACGGGTAATTGTATCTGTCATCAAAAATACTTTTTTACCTTTATCTCTAAAATATTCACATACAGCAGTTGCAGCAAGCAGACATTTTTGACGAATTAAAGGCGGCTGGTCACCTGTTGCGCAGACAAGAACTGATTTTTTCATACCCTCAGGGCCAAGAGCATCTTCAATAAACTCTTTTACCTCACGGCCACGTTCTCCAATTAGAGCAACTACATTGACATCGGCATCGGAATTTCTTGCAATCATACCCAAAAGCGTTGATTTACCAACCCCTGAACCGGCAAATAAACCCATACGTTGTCCACAGCCAAATGTTAAACATGAATCTATTGCCCTTACACCTGTTGAAAACATTTCCGTAATTATAGGGCGTTCAAACGGACTTGGCGGAGGCCCTTCTATACTTCTCCAAGATGCCCCCTCCAAATTAAACGGTTGACCATCCATTGGATTTCCCATAGGGTCTATCAGTCTTCCGAGTAAAAAATCTCCGACAGGTATCGTAATAGGCTGACCTGTTGACGAAACCAAACAGCCCTGCCCTATACCGTTTCCGTCCAAAAGTAACAGCAATTGTGCAACTTCACCTTTAAATGCCGCTACTTCCGCTGGTTTTTTTTCTCCTGTATTTGTCTCAATGTAACACAAATCCCCAATTTTTAAACCTGGAAGTTTTACTTCTACAGTTAATCCCAAAAGCTTTGATACTGTTCCTCTGTATTGATACAAACAAGTATTATCCACTACTCGTTTTGCTTTTTCTTTTATTATGTCTAATCTCTCTTGGTCTATTTGATCTGTAATCATATTGGATATTATATCACTTTTTTCTATATTTTAGAAACTTCCGTATCAGTATTCAGGTCTATATATTTAAAAATATTTGTTACAATACCCTCAGGAAAGTAATAATTATTGTTTGCAGGGGTTATTTTTGCTATAGAATTTTTCTTATCCACCGTTGCAATACTTAACAAAAATTGTTTTTGCATTACAGAAAATAAAATATAGCCGCTTTTCGATTGTATTTCATTTATTGTAAATTTATTAGCATTTATTGATGCAAGAGACAAATAGAACAATTTTTCAGACTCTACGGGAAAAATTTTTGTACATTTTTGAAACGAAATCACCTGAGGAATAACGGCAGGATTTTGTACGGCAGATTGATTAGAAACCGGTTTTACAAAATTTGTATTTGAACTTTGAACAGAAACTGCCTGCTGAACTACGGGTTTTTGAGCACTTGTTTGCTGAGATACAGCAACACTTTGCGACGGCTTAGCCGTAGACTGCTGAGTCGTAACATTCTTAACTGAATTAGACTGCATGCTTGATGTATTTAAATTAACCGTACCCGTATTATTTGTATTTACTTTATTAACTGTATTTACACTCTGTGCAGGAGATGTCGTTATATTTAATTCCGCATTTTTTACAACAGGAACATTCGTATTTTGGTTAATTTTAGGCACATAGTTTATATCAGGTGTTGTTGTTTGCACAGGTTTTGACGGAGGTTCTACGATATGTGGTTTTATAATCGGTGTTGTTGTCGTAAATATCGGCTCAGCTTTTATTACTTCTGCTGATTTCACTTCCGCAGAAAATACCAAAAATACAAATGCAATTATGAATATTTTTATTGTTCTTGCCATGTCTTACCTAAGTTTACATCAACTTTCAACGGAATTGCAAGAGGCTGTTTCAATTCCATTGATTTCACAACTATTTCTCTGACTATGTCATGCTCTTTTTCTAAAACTTCAACAACTATTTCATCATGCACCTGCATTATCATTTTTGATTTAAGATTATTTTCTTTCAGATTTTTATAAGTTTCTATCATCGCCAACTTCATTAAATCAGCTGCCGTGCCTTGTAATGGCTGATTTATAGCTGCACGTTTACCAAATTCTCTTATCATGTGATTTGGACTTGTTAATTCGTTTTGAACGTATCTTTTTCTGCCGAATATTGTTTCTACATAACCATGAGATAATGCAAATTCCACGGTATTTTCCATATAATCCAAAACTTTCGGATAGGTTTTAAAATATTTATCTATAAAGTCCTGTGCCTCATAAGGAGAAATTCCCAAAGCTTTTGCAAGACCGTATCTTGTTTGCCCGTATACTATTCCGAAATTTACGGCTTTTGCTTTATAACGCATTTCTTTTGTTACCTGTTCTACGGCAACATTAAAGACTTTTGAGGCAGTTATTGTATGAACATCATGATTTGTATTGAATGCTTCAATTAAATTTTTATCTTTAGAAACATGTGCAAGAAGTCTTAATTCTATTTGAGAATAGTCGGCAGAGAGAATTAAACTGTTATCTCTATTTTTAGGAATAATTGCCGCTCTCAATTTGTTTCCCTCTTCGGTTCTTGCAGGAATGTTTTGTAAATTAGGATTAGACGAAGAAAGTCTGCCTGTTGTTGTTACGGCTTGATTGTAAGTTGTATGTAATCTGTTGTCTTTGCGGCTGACAAGTTCCGGAAGCGTATCGGTGTATGTATTTTTTAATTTAGAATATTTTCTGTCTTCAAGCAAAAACTTACATATTTCAAATTCTTCCGCCAAGTCCTCCAAAACTTCCGCACTCGTAGATTTTTTTTGTTTTTTGCCTTTTTTCTTTAATTGAAGTTTATCAAACAGTATTTCGCTAACCTGTTTTGGAGAATTTACATTAAATCTTTCTCCTGCTATTTCATAGATTTTTTCTTCCAAAACTTCTATTTCTTTAGCCATTTCCATAGATAATTCATACAAATACTTTATGTCTATTGAAACACCTGTATATTCCATATCAGCCAATACATACAGTAACGGAATTTCAATATCATTAAGAATTTTTAATTCTTTTTCTTCAAGATGTTCAGCCCAATATTTTGAAAGTTCAAGCGTAACATAGGCTCTATCCGATGAATAATCAAACAATTCGCTTTCCATAGCCCGTTTATAATCAAAAATACCTTTTCTGACCTGAATAGCATCAGGCATATTTTTCATTAAATAATCAAGATAATTTAAAGCCTGAACATCAATTTCATGCTTACCTGCAGGATTTTTAACATAATCTGCAAGCACAACATCCGTTTGAATTCCTTTTAACTCAATTCCTTTACATCTTAATACATTAATATTATTTTTTCCGTCAAAAGTCTGTTTTTTTATATTTTCATCTTCAAATATTTCTTTAAAATATTCTAAAACGCTATCGGAATGTGGAATATAATAAACTTTTTTATCAAGAGCAAACGAAAAAGCAATAATTTCATTTTCCACAGCATTGTCAAAATTTGAAACAATATCCAGAGCAAAACTTTTTTCTTGTTTTAAGAGTTCTGCAACTTCTTCAAAATTATCTTTCACAAGAATTTTATCATATACAGAATCCTTGTCATTTATAAGTTCCTGAGCGGTTGAAAATAATCCTAATTGAACAATATCGGAATTTTCTTCTTTGCGTTTTTCCTGATAAGCAGTCTTTTCATTTTGTTTTGGATTTTCTGTATTTTCTTTATCGCAAATTTTTTCTAAACCATTTCTTTTAAGCCCGTTTTTACTAAATCTTTTTATAATTTTATCAATATTTTTCATAAAAGAATTTAATTGATATTTTTTCAAAAAAGTCAAAACATTTTCCATCTCAGGCAAAGCCAATTTTGCCTCAGCAAAGTCAAAATTAATATCAACATCTCTTATAATTGTAGCCAGTTTTTGGCTTAAAAGAGCCATGTCTTTTCCGTCACAAAGCTTTGTTTTCACAGACGGAGGAGTCAAATTTTCGCAATCAGCCAATACGGCATCTAAAGTTTTATACTTAGCAAGCAGGCTCTGTGCGGTCTTTTCACCTATACCTTTTACCCCGGGAATATTATCGGAAACATCTCCTCTTAAAGCCTTATAATCTATTACCTGATTAGGATAAACACCCCATTTTTCATAAACCTTATCCCAGTCATATTGAATTAATTTCCCGCCATGAGGAATTAAAACTTTTGTAAAACCCGGCTTGTCGATTAACTGGAACGAATCCTGGTCGCCTGTCAGAATGTATGTTTTATAACCTAAGTCAGAAGCCTTTTTGCTTATTGTGCCGATTAAATCATCCGCTTCAAAACCCTCTTTTGTGTAAACAGGAACACCAAAGGCCTCCAAGCCCTCACAAATATATCCCAGCTGTTCGTGCAAAGAATCAGGCATAGCCTCTCTTTGCCCCTTATAATCCTCATACATTTCCGTTCTAAACGTATGTCTGCTGACATCAAACGTTACGGCAAGAGAATCGGCATTAATTGTCTTATTATCCAAAAGGTCAAAAATAGCCTTAAAAAATCCGTATAATGCCCACGTTTGAACATTATCGGATGTTTGCATATTAGTTCTTTCTAATGCGTAATATTGTCTGAATGCTAAAGCATGCCCGTCTATTAATATCAATGTCTTTGCCATAAAACAATTTTTACATAAATATTATCTTATTTCAAATTCACGTCTTTTCTTAACAGTACAACTCCAAACGGAACAAAGAAAAACAGTGTAAAAATAGTCGAAATGATTAAATATAACTGCAAATCATTAAATTTAAACTCTTCTTCACCATTTTTCAAATATTCGTTAAATTTTTCAACTTTTTTATCAGCAAAATCCGTTTTTATAAGAGTTATTGGGTCAACGCTCTCTTCATTAAGCATTTTATACATTATATAAACCTGCTGATAACGAAATCTTTTTCCGTACTTCCATCGCCAGTTTACTCTTTCTATTCTATCCAAATCATAAGTATTCAAAACTTGTTTATCATAAAATAATTTTTTCACATGACAAGTATTTGCACGCTTACAACAAACAAATTCCTTAGAACTTGTAACCGCATAAAATTGGATTAAAAATAACGAAATAAGAATTATTCCTAAAAATCGCTCTTTCATTATGCAATTTCTTCTTTAACTTTTTCCTCTTTTTTAGGAAGTTTAATTAATTCAGCCTTATTTCTGTTCTCAACCATATCTTTAGTTATAACAAATTTTTTAACATCTTCTTTAGACGGAACATCATACATAACATCAAGCATTAGTTCTTCAACGATTGAACGCAAAGCTCTTGCCCCTGTTTTACGTTTAATAGCCTCTTGAGCAATTAAATCAATTGCATCCTGTTCGTATTCCAATTCAACGCCATCCATTTTTAACAAACATTGATATTGTTTTAAAATAGCATTTTTAGGTTCTGTCAAAATCATTTTCAAAGTTTTTTCATCTAAAGCATCCAAAACTGCATAAACAGGTACACGGCCGATAAATTCAGGGATTAGACCAAATTTTAATAAATCTTCCGGCTGTAATTTCTTTAACATTTTTGATGCCGCAGCCTCTTTATCGGCTTTTGTTAATATTTTTGCACCAAATCCTACAGAAGTACCCTCTTCAGCACGTTTTTCAACAATTTTATCCAATCCAACAAACGCACCGCCTACAATAAACAATATATTGCTTGTATCAATTTGAATAAATTCTTGATGCGGGTGTTTTCTTCCGCCTTGAGGAGGAACATTTGCAACAGTACCCTCTATCATTTTTAATAAAGCCTGTTGTACACCCTCACCTGATACATCTCTTGTTATTGAAGTATTTTCGGATTTTCTTGCAATTTTATCTATTTCATCAATATAAATTATACCCTTTTCAGCTTTTTGAGAATCATAATCAGCTGCTTGATACAATCTTAACAAAATATTTTCAACATCATCGCCGACATAACCTGCCTCTGTCAAAGTAGTTGCATCTGCAACGGCAAACGGAACGTCTAACAATTTTGCTAAAGTTTGTGCTAATAAAGTTTTACCGCTGCCTGTAGGCCCAACAAGCAACACGTTTGATTTTTGAATTTCAATATCTGCTTTATTACCATCTTTATTATGTTTTAGTCTTTTATAATGATTATACACGGCAACAGACAAAACTTTTTTGGCATCATCCTGACCTACAATGTGTTCATCCAAATAAGCCTTTATTTCGTGAGGTTTTGGAATATCTTTGTATTCGCCGTCAGCTTTTTTCGCCTCTTCAGATTTTTCTTTTTCTTTGCCCTCAAAGATTTCTTCATCCAAAATCTCATTACACAATTCTACACATTCATCGCAGATATAAACTTCAGGCCCTGCAATTAATTTTTTTACCTGATCTTGTGTTTTTCCGCAAAATGAACATTTTAATCTGCTGTCATCATGTTTTGGCATGCTTTATATTCTCCCGAATTAAACTGCATCTCTTGAAACTACTTTATCAATCATTCCGTATTCTAACGCCTCTTGAGGAGTCATTATGTAGTCACGGTCTGTATCTTTTTCAATTTTCTTTAATGATTGACCTGTATTTGATGCTAATATTTCGTTTAACGATTTTTTAATTCTAATAATTTCTGCCGCTTGAATTTCAATATCAGTAGCTTGACCTTGAGCACCACCTAAAGGTTGATGGATTAAAACTCTTGAGTGAGGTAAAGCCAATCTCTTACCTTTTGTACCTGATGACAACAAGAATGCACCCATTGATGCAGCTTGACCTAAGCATATTGTTGATACATCGGCTCTTATGTGCTGCATTGTATCATATATTGCAAAACCTGCCGTTACAGAACCGCCAGGACTGTTAATGTATAACATAATATCTTTTTCAGGATTTTCACTATCCAATAACAACAATTGAGCTACTATTAAATTTGCTACCATGTCATCAATTGGTGTTCCTAAAAAGATAATTCTTTCTCTTAATAATCTTGAAAAGATATCAAAAGAACGTTCTCCTCTGCTTGATTGTTCTATTACTACAGGTACAAAACTCATTTTTATTTCCTTTCTTATAATTATATTATATGTCTTTATTCTGTAAATTCTACTGTATTGTTTTCAGCCAAAAAGTTTGAAACTTTTTCATTAATTACTTGTTGAGATAGAGAGCTTAAAAATCCCGGATTTTGAGATAATTGTCTCATCAATGCTGTTTTATCCATTTGATATGCAGCCTGCATTTTTGCAAGTTTAGATTCCATATCGTCTGCTTGCACCGTCAAGTTTTCTTCTGATGCGATTTTATCTATAATTAAAGAATTCTTTATTCTTTTTACGGCATCTTCTTTTAACTGTTCCATAATACTGTCTTCGCCGTATTGTTGAAGAGCTTGTTCATATGTAAATCCTTGCATTGCAAGTTTTTGTTTATATTCTTCAAGAAGATGATCGCATTCTCTTTCTATCATTGAGTCAGGAATTTCTAACTCTGTATTTTCAAGAACTTTTTCAAAAATAGCCTCATCAGCTTTTTCTTTATTTTTATCATCTCTTGTTTTTTCTAAATATTTTTGAATATCAGCCTTTAAATCGTCCAAAGTTTCAAAAGGGCCAACCTTTTTAGCAAATTCATCATTCAATTCAGGTTCAATCTTTTGTTTTATTTCGTGAAGTTTAATTTTAAATACCGCAGGAGCACCCGCCAATTTTTCTTCATGATAATTTTCAGGGAATTTAACTTCTATATCAAATTCTTCACCTGTTGTATGTCCGACCAATTGTTCTGCAAATCCGGGAATAAAACTTGAGTTAGCAATATCCAACGTATAATTTTTGCCTGAGCCGTTTTTAATAGCCTCACCATCAACGTATCCGTCAAAGTCAAATGTTACAAAGTCAGTTTCATTCGAAGGTCTGTCAACAACAATTTCAGTTGTTACAGCCTGTTTTTTCATATTTTCTAATGCTTTATCAAATGCATCATCAGGAATTTTTTCAGACTCAACTTTTATTGTCATTCCTTTGTATTCGCCCAATTTAACTTCAGGTCTTAATTCAATAGTCGCAGAAATTTTCAAATCTTCACCTATATTAAAGTCGTAAGACTCAACACTTGGCTGAGTTACGATATCATAATTATGCTCTTTTATCACTTCCTGAAATATTCTTGGAAGCATAGATTCTAAAGCCTCGTATTTAATGCGTTCTTTACCCACATTTTGTTCTACGATAGGTCTTGGAGCTTTTCCTCTTCTAAAACCTGCGATATTAATATGTTGAGAAATTCTCTGAACTGCTCTGTTGTAAGCATCTACAGCCTCTTGAGCAGGAACTTCTATACTTAATTTTACTACGTTTTTTTCTTGTTTTTCTACTTGTGTCTTCATATCTTTCACCTATATTTGTACACAATGATTATAACAAAAAAAAATTCTTTGTAAAGCAAATACCGTGCCAAATTTACTTTTCAAATAAAAAGTTTAGGTAATTATATATAATTTTACATAAGCTTATGTTTACATAAATAATAAAAAATAATCATATCTTTATGGAACTTCGTAAATTTGTTTATTGAAACAATTGCAAGCCCGAATTTGTTTGAGTGCGTAAGCACGAGTTATGAGGGCGGTGGTTGAAATTAACGAATTAGAAGTGAAATATCGAATATGATATTTTTATTATTTATGCAGACTTGTATATAATTACCCAAGTTTATTACGTATTTTACAGAATAAAGAAGAACCCGCAAAATAACGGGTTCTTCTTTTAGTTATAAACTTATTTATCTGTCAAAACTCAAACTATTGAACAGTTTTTCATCAAATTATATTCTAATAAGATACAGAAGATGCGTTAGATTGGAACTGCTTTTGAGCTGACTGATATTCATTATTTATCAAAGTTAATTTGCTTTGATATTGAAGCATTTGCTGGTCAAGTTTCTTTTCCAACAAATGCAGTCTTTCTTTACGAGCCTCCAATTGTTTTACAACAGGGCTGTTAGGATCTAAATCCGTTCCTGCATTAACAAGTTCCGTAGATTGTGTTGCCAAATCCACTTTTGCTTGTGATACCAACTGTATTTTGTATTCCAAATCCAATCTCGTTGAATTTAGATATGCCATTCTCATGCTTGCTGTAAGTAAACCCATTTTTCTATTCCTTATCTGGTTTCATTAAGATTCTTGCCTTTTAAAAATGCGTGTTGATTGTTTTCTGCTATCAAAGATTCCATTCTGTTCAATTGGTGTCTGTGATAATTCAATCTGTATTGTGCCATCTTCAATTTTTTCTTTACAGTTAATGCTTCTTTTATTGCCTGTATTAAATCACCGAAGATTGCTTGTACAAAATTTGTCTTTTTAATGAAATTTTGTGCATATCCTAAAAAGTTTTTGAATCTTCTAAGGTCTGTTTGTAAAGCTTCTAACATATTGTTTTCCTTTTACATTCAGTAAACCTTCTACATTATTAAAAACATGTTAAACTCAATTATTGCTTGATTTTTAACCGCCGTTAACATGTCTTAATCATGTGTAGTCTACTTTGTCTCCGGTTATACTCAAAAAGAAAATGTTTCTTTTCGTCTCCGAATATTTTATCGGCATAGATTTTTGAAACTTTAGGGTTGAGGGGATTTTTTCATACAAATTGTAATAAAACTTTACACAATTCGCCAAAGTCCGCACTACTACGTTGTTTACAAAAATGTTTTTTAACACAATTCGTATTATTGTTCTTAATATCATTTTTACCGGCTATAAGTTTTGAATTGCCTTAGAGTCAGAATCGATAGACTCTTTAAGCATTTTTCTTACAATTTCACCTTGAGTATCAAGCATCTTACAAACAGTTTCAATATTTCTTACCTTGTTAGAAAGAATTGTATCGGCATTTGAAAGAATATTACTTGAAACATTCTGATAAGCGGCTAAAGCAGCAGAAGAAGTACCCTGCATTAAGTTACCCATAACAACGGCAGGCAAACCGTATTCACCGAGGTAAGGAGCAGCAGCAGTCATAATACCACCCCAACCGGAAACAATACCTGCCAAAGGCATTACAATGTTTTGGAAACCAAGACCATAACCGTTTGCAGTACCGACACCGTAAGCTACAGCACTGGCAACATCGGCAATACCGCCGACACTGCTAGCTCCGCCTGTTACCGTTCCTGAATTCGCTGAACCAATTCCCGATATAAGAGAGCCTATTCCTGAAACTCCGGCAGCACCGCCTGTTGTAGATCCGCCTAAACCCCAGCTTACAGGGGCAGCACCACTTGGAAATCCCGAATAATTATATAAATTTGAAATACCAAATGATGATGTTGAACCGCTTGACTTAGGTGTCCAGTATGAAGTACCCGGAATGTTCATTGATGTCGTTCCACCCATCGTTGTCATAAATGCCGATGGAGCGAATAAACTTGCTAATTGATATAAAAATCCGCCTGCGGATTCAAATCCCGCTCCTGCACCTACTGAACCTGATACGGTTAAGTCTCTTAATCTGTCATAGGTTTCATACAGCTGTGCTTTTGCATCGCCTGATGCTGAACCAAATTTGTTTGCTATTACCAACAAGCTATCATTCTTGTAAGACATTTTGGCTATCCTTTGTGTACTACGTTCTTTGTCTCATGCTCTGTTTTTAAGCATGACTTTATATCGTATATTATATTTAATTTTTTTATTTTATTTGTCAACTAAATGACCGATTTTTTGAGAGTTTTTATCATTTTTTAACATTAATTTTTTACATTTTAATTTTGGAAAGTTTAGGTTACAAATTTCCAAACAAATAAAAATATTTTTTCAATTTTAATAATAAAAAAGAGGGTGACCTTTTGTGAACCAAACCATAAAACCTGCTTTTCCTTTGTCAGGTTTTAGGATGTAAGTTCGTTTTTGGATCATCCTCTTTCTTTTTTGCCTTTTTATATTTCGATTATTTATTAGCCGTTGAATGTCTTGAATGTGTCTTCAACGTTCTTATCCATTACTTTTTTTACAGCTTCCATTTCTGTTTGAAGTGCATTGTGCTCTGTATCAAGCTGTTTTAATCTCAATTCCAGTGTTCTGTCCTGTTCATGAATTATTGAAGTTTTTGCATTAATATCCGCAAGCTTTTTATCATATTGCTGTGTATCATAGTAATATTGATTCATCGCCTGATTATACGCTTCTTCATTTGTTGTACTTTCTGTATTTAGGTTAAATGTCGTATTATAATTTTTCAATTTTATTGATGAATATCTGCCTGTTCCTGATGCATCGTCCATCAATGCATAATCTGATTGTGTCTTTTCTACCTCTACTTGCGATGTATAATATTGTTT